>NZ_JAKRNG010000011.1:0-76482 GCF_022347125.1 Helcobacillus sp. ACRRO | reverse complement strand
TGGAGAGTAGGGTGGACATCGCCGAATCGACGGTCCGCGAGCACATCGCCCAGTCCCGCCGCTACCTGCGGGTCGTGCAGGGTGAGCTCACGGACGAACTGGCCGCCGCCTGCTGGCCATGCGGCCGATTGTAGAGGGAGCCGACGAAACCCCCGACTTTAAATGTCGCACCCCCTCTCTACGGTGGGCTCACCGAGTCACCAGGGGGAGAGACATGACCATCACTGTTCAGTCAGCGAACACGTGGTTCGATGCCTGCGACCGCATCGAGCAGCAGCTGGACCGCGCCGAACAGCTCATCGGCGAGGACCGCGCCCAGGCGTTCGAGACCTGCCATCGGGCGGCGCTGGCCACCGCCGGCATCATGCGGGACCGCGCGAACCAGGAGAGGCGCCGGCCGCTGCCGCTGAACGCCTGGACAGCTCTGTCGCGTCTCGGCACTGTGCACCGGGTGCGGGCCGCGGAGGTGGAGCCGTTCGTGCAGCTGCGGGCCCGCAGCGGTCCACTGCTGGAGAGTAGGGTGGACATCGCCGAATCGACGGTCCGCGAGCACATCGCCCAGTCCCGCCGCTACCTGCGGGTCGTGCAGGGTGAGCTCACGGACGAACTGGCCGCCGCCTGCTGAGGCGCGTGGCCTGCGAAGCAGAAGAGAGGTGTCCGCCCGGTGCAGTGGGACCCATCGGAACGCGCTGTTCTGCACCTGGACATGGACGCCTTCTTCGCCTCCGTAGAGATGCGGGACGATCCGGAGCTGCGCGGGCGCGCCATCGCCGTCGGCGGCGGAGGCCGGCGCGGAGTCATCGCCACTGCCAACTATGAGGCCCGCCGGTTCGGTGTGCACTCCGCTCAGCCCACCGCTCAGGCCCTGCAGCGATGCCCTCACCTGCTGGTGCTGCCGCCGCGCGGGGACGTGTACCGGGAGGTCTCCCGGCAGGTCATGGCGATCCTTGAGGACTTCTCGCCCTCCATCGAGGTGGTCAGCGTGGACGAGGCGTACATCGATGTCACCGGCTCCCAGCGCCTCCTCGGCACCCCGGAGGAGATCGCGGTGGAGATCCGCCGACGAGTGCAGGAGCGAGTCGGCCTGCCCTGCAGCGTGGGCGGCGGGATCTCGAAGTCGGTGGCGAAGATCTGCTCGGCGAAGGCGAAGCCCGCCGGGATCCTCGTCGTCGAACCGGCCCGCACTCGGGAGTTCCTCGCACCCCTGCCGATCAGCGCGATCCATGGGGTGGGCCCCGTGGCGGCGAAGAAGCTGACGGACATGGGGGTGACCACAGTGGGGGAGCTGGCGGAGCTGCCGCCGCAGACCGCGCGCCGACTGCTCGGCTCGGGTGCGCCCGCCCTGCAGGAGCTCGCCCGCGGCATCGACCGCCGCACTCTGGGGGAGCAGGCGAAGGACCACAGCATCGGGATGGAGCGCACCTTCGAGAACGACATCGGTGATCCGGACCTGCTGCGGTCCCTCACTGTGCAGATGGCGGACACGGTCGCGCACCGCGTCCGCACCCGCGGATTTGCTGCGGCGTCCCTCTCGGTGAAGATGCGCGCACCGGACGGCCGCACCATCACCCGGTCCATCTCCTTCCGCTCGCCGACGGCCTCCAGTGAGGAGATCCGCGAGCGGGCGCTGATCGCGCTGGAGCGCGCCCGGGAGCAGATCCGATGGGTTCGCCTGCTCGGGGTCCGCGCCGAGCACCTGGTCCCCGCCGGCGGGATCGCCATCCAGGACTCGCTCGACGGCGCCAGCGCTTCATGGGGGAAGGTCGACGCCGCGATGGATGCGGCACGGGCGAAGTTCGGCCGGGCAGCGCTCTCGCGCGGTTCCGCCCTGCGAGCCGACACCGACAGCACCTCTGTGCAGCGAACCCAGCGGACCGACCCGGACCACTGACCTGGGACATCACCGCCCAGCAGGCTCCAGCGCGCGCCCCGGGCGCCACCGTCGGTGCTCGCGGCGGGCCCTCCGAGCGGCGGGAGCGGGCACTCCAACCCTGGGAGAGCGGTTCCGGATCCTCAGGTTCCATGCCTATCCTTGGGGTCAGCAATCGGGCCGGACGCCCTGCAGGACACGCCGATCACGGGATCGGCACCGGGGCCGGACAGTCGAAGGAGGATCCGATGGCGCTGTCAGAGAACGAGCAGAAGATGCTCGACGAGCTGGAGAAGCAGCTGTTCGCCGACGATCCCAAGCTCGCACGCACCTTCTCATCGTCCTCCGCGTCGTCCGGCGGCTCCGAGGCTGCGCAGAAGACCACCCTCAACCCGCGCCGCATAGTGCTCGGCTGCGTCGGGGTGCTCGCCGGCCTCGCCCTTCTCGTCTTCGCCGTGTCCCTGCCCGCCGTCTGGCTCGGGGTCCTCGCGTTCCTGCTCATGCTCGGCAGCGCCGTGTTCGCCATCACCGGCGACCGCGCCCGCCCCGCCACCGCGACCGTCACCGATGCGGACCGCCGCAAGGGCCGAGACGCCCACCCCGCCGGCAAGGGCGGCAGCCCCCAGGGCCTCATGAAGAAGTTCGAAGACCGCTGGGACAAGCGGCAGAGCGGCGACAGGTGATCCGCCAGCGCACACCACCACTCATCCACTGATCGACCCGATCGATCCGACGGGGTCCGCTTGAGGCGGGCCCCGTTTCTCATGCCCGGACCCTCCACCGTGCTCCACTCCTGAACCGAACCTGGGCATCTGTTCCCTCCACCTCCCTCCACTCGCACCCCCACGCGCCCTCCACCGCGCCCCACCCGCATCCCCCACAGATGGCGGAAATGCCATCTGACCTGCGCTTTTGCATGAGCGTGGGGAGTGGTGGAGGGGTGGGGGAGAGGTGGAGGAAACCTGCTGCGGCAGGCCCGCTCGGCACTGTGCGCGCAATCTCCTCCACCGCCCTCCACCGCTCTGACCTGGTTAAACGTTAGTGTGCGGAGACCCTCCCCGAACTTGGGGGTTGAGGTGGTGGGAAGTGGGGTAAAGTGGGGGGACGAGGAAGACGAGCCCGCGTCAGGAGCGCTGGGAGGGGGTGCCCATGTTTCTCGGCACCTTCACGCCCAAGCTCGATGACAAAGGCCGACTGATCTTCCCTGCGAAGTTCCGTGACCAGCTCGCAGCCGGTCTCGTGATGACTCGCGGACAGGAGCACTGCGTGACGGTGTACCCCATGCGCGAGTTCGAGAAGGTTCACGAGCAGCTGCGGCAGGCCCCGGTGACGAGCAAGGACGCACGCGATTACCTGCGTGTCCTCCTCTCGGGCGCCGAGGACGTGGTTCCGGACAAGCAGGGCCGGGTCACCATTCCCTCTCACCTGCGGACGTACGCGGGTCTGGATCGCGACTGCGCCGTCATCGGCACCGGCAGTCGCATCGAGATCTGGGATACGGCCGCGTGGGAGGCGTATCTGGAGCAGACCGAGGAGGCCTTCGCGCAGACCGCGACGGAGATCGTCCCCGGACTGTTCTGACGACGCGACGTACCGCGAGACATCTCTTCGCTCGCGCCCCGACGCTTCTTCCCCGGCGCCGGGTAGTGAGCGGAGGGATGTCTGACGGTATGACGCACGCACAGATCTCAGGGCCCCCGCCCGCCCAGGGGCTGCCACGTCAGCAAGGAAGGGGTGAGAGCAGATGGACGATCAGACCTCCGGTTCAGCCGGCCCGGCCGCACGCGAGGACAGCGCAGCAGCCGCAGGCGCGCACAGCGAACGCACCGCCGCCGAGATGCACGCCCCCGTGATGGAGCGCGAACTGCTCGACATCTTCGCCCCCGCCCTGCAGGCCCCCGGCTCCGTCTACCTCGACTGCACCCTCGGCATGGCCGGCCACGCCTGCGCCGTCCTCGCCGCCAACCCGGAGGCGCGCCTCGTCGGCATCGACCGCGACAGCGCAGCCCTCGAACTCGCCCGGGGCCGCCTCACCGACGCCGGCTTCGACGGCCGCTTCAGCCTCCACCACGCGACGTACGACGAGATCCCCGAGGTCCTCGACGCCGCCAAAGTCGCCGCCGCGGACGCGATCCTCATGGACCTCGGCCTGTCGTCCTTCCAGATCGACACCCGTGACCGCGGTTTCGCCTACAGCGTGGACGCCCCGCTGGACATGCGGATGAACGCCTCCGGCGGCGGCGCCACTGCCGCCGACCTCGTCAACACCCTCGAGGAGCAGGAGCTCGCCCGCATCCTGTCGCAGTACGGTGAGGAGCGCTTCGCCCGCCGCATCGCCCGCTCGATCGTGCAGCGCCGCGCCGAGCAGCCGTTCACCCGCTCCGGCGACCTCGTCGAGGTCATCGACCGCTCCATTCCCGCGAAGTCGAAGCGCACCGGCGGCCACCCCGCCAAGCGCACCTTCCAGGCCCTGCGGATCGCCGTCAACGACGAACTCGACATCCTCCAGGACGCCCTTGAGGCCGCCCTGGGCGCCCTGGCCGACGGAGGCCGCCTCGCCGTGGAGTCCTACCACTCCCTGGAGGACCGGATGGTCAAGCGCGCGTTCACCGCCGTCACCACGTCCTCGGCGCCGCTCGACCTGCCCGTGGAGCTGCCCGAGCTCGCCCCCGACTACCGCCTTGTCCACCGCGGTGCCAAACAGGCCTCCGCTCAGGAGCAGGAGACCAACACCCGCAGCGCCAGCGTCCGGCTGCGCGCAGTGGAGCGCACCGCCCGAACCGCAACGTCCCAGGAGTCCCGCTGATGGCCCAGCTCGCCGCGCACACGTACGCCGTCCGTCCGCGCCGCACCGCCGCTCGGCCGCGTCTGGCGCTCATCGCGCGGCCTCGCCAGGAGCGGAGCATCGTGCCGTTCGCCGCGCTCATCACCCTGATCCTGGTGGCGACCCTCGCCGCCATGCTGGTGCTGAACGTGTCGATGACCCAGACCAGCTACGAGATCACCCGCCTGCAGGAGCAGGACATCGCCCTCTCCCAGCAGGCGCAGGCCCTGCGCGAGGAGAACGAGATGAGGTCCAAGCCGCAGGAGCTGGAGAAGCGCGCCCGCGACCTCGGCATGGTGCCCGTGCAGGACGTCGCGTTCGTGGACCTCGCCAACGGCCGCGTCGTCGGCGACCCGAAGCCTGCGCAGCCCGCCGCTCCCGGCGCAGCCGACAAGCAGCTGATCCCGCCGGCGGACCTGCCGCGCGCAGTCCCCGAACGCGGCGCCTCGCAGCCGCTCTATGATTACGGCATGGGCAACGAAGGACGGGACTGATGCCGGGAGATCGCCGATCGCCCGAGCGGCGCAGGCGCGTCTCCCCTGACCGGAGCACCCGTCATACGCGTCAGAGGCTCGAGCGACAGCAGCGCTCGAGCCGTTCGCGTTCCCAGATGCGCAGCGGCGCGACCGCTGTCCGCACCCTGCCCGCCGAACCCCACCGCCGCCACCGACTCGTCCTCATCGGCATCGCGATCTTCGCGCTGCTGCTGGGCGGTCGCCTCATCTGGGTGCAGGGCCTGAACTCCGCCGAACTGTCCGAGAAGGCCGTGCAGGCGCGCACCGTGGAGCGGACCATCCCCGCGCTGCGCGGCGACATCCTGGACACCAACGGCAACGTCATGGCCACCAGCGTGCTCCGCTATGACATCTGGGTGGACCAGCGGCAGGTCGGCGACTACCGCGCCAACGACGACACCGCCACCGAAACGGGTGTGAAGGCCGCCGCGAAACAGCTCGCGCCGCTGACCGGGATGTCCGTGGCGGACCTGGAGAAGAAGCTGACCGGCAAAGCCGGATTCCAGTACATCATCCGCAATGTGGAGCCGAGCGAACGCGACGCCATCATGGCGCTGGACATCCCCGGCATCGGTGCGGACCGCGCCACCGAGCGCATCTACCCCGGCGGCATGGTCGGCGCCAACGTCGTCGGCTTCGTCAGCTCCGACGGGCAGGCGCTCGGCGGCACCGAACTGTCCTGGGATGAGCACCTGCGCGGCCAGGACGGGCACACCACCTACGAGCGCGGAGCCGGCGGGCAGGTGATCCCGTCGGGCTCCAACACCACGAAGGACGCCGTGGACGGCCAGGACGTGGTCCTCACCATCGACGAGGACATCCAGCACCGCGCCCAGGAGATCATCACCGCCAAGGTGAAGGAGTGGAACGGCACCGGCGGCTCCATCGTCGTCATCGACACCGCCACGGGCGACATCGTCGCCCTCGCCGAGGACCCGACGTTCGACCCCAACCAGCCCGCCAAGGCGAAGCCCGATCTGCTCGGCAACCAGTCCATCTCGAACGTGTTCGAGCCCGGCTCCACCGGCAAGCTCTTCACCATGGCCGCCGCCCTCGAGGAGGGCGTGACGACCCCGTCGGAGAAGCACACCGTTCCGTACTCCAAGGAGTTCAAGGGGCATCAGGTGCGCGACTCCCACCAGCACCCCACCCAGTACCTCACCACCGCGGGTGTTCTGAAGGAGTCCTCGAACGTCGGCACCGTGGAGATCGCCAACCGGATGAGCCCGAAGACCCGCTATGAGTACCTGCGCAAGTTCGGCCTCGGTCAGCCCACCGGTCTGCCGCTTCCCGGCGAGTCCGGCGGCATCCTCCACAAGCCGGAGAACTGGACCGGCCGCACCGAGTTCACCACCTCTTTCGGCCAGGGATATGCCGTCAACGCCGTGCAGGTGACCAGCGCCGTCGGCACATTCGCCAACGACGGAGTCCATGTCCGCCCCCGCATCGTCAAGGGCGTGAAGGACGCCAAGGGGGTTCTGCGCCCCACCCAGAAGCAGCAGGCGGACCGGGTCGTCTCCCCGGAGACGGCCGCCACCATGCGCCAGCTGATGGACAACGACGTGCCCGACAACCCTGACTCCAACGCGCACGTGCCCGGCTTCGCCGTCGGCGGCAAGACCGGCACCGCGCAGGTGCCCGACGGCACCTACACCGCCTCCTTCATCGGCATGGCGCCGATGGACGACCCGCGCTACGTCATCGGCGTGTTCGTGTACGGTCTTCCGGCGTACTTCTCCGGCAACACCGTCGCCGCTCCCGCCTTCGCCGACATCATGAGCTACACCCTGCATGCACGCCGCGTCACGCCCTCGGGCAAGGACGGCGTCGAACTCGACAACACCTGGAAGTGATCCACCACCGTGACCAGCACTGAGATCGACTCGCGACCCCACGGCCTGCCTCCGCTGCCGGCGGACACCCTGGCGGAGCAGCTCGGGGCCCGCCTCGTCGGCGATGCCGCGCAGCTCACCGGCGCCACCATCGACTCCCGCGCCGTCCGCCCCGGTGACCTCTGGATCGCCGTGCAGGGCGAGAACAACCACGGCGCCGAATTCGCCGCCGGTGCCGTTGAGCTCGGCTGCGGCGCCATCCTCACCGACACCGCCGGCGAGCAGCTCATCCGCGAGAGCATCGCCGCTGACAGGATCCCCGCGCTCCTGCTCAGCGAGGATCCCCGCGCCCATGCCGCTCGCGCCGCGGACCTGATCTATGCCGAACCGTCCGCGTCCATGAGCGTCGTCGGCGTCACCGGCACGAACGGGAAGACCTCGATCACCACGATGATCGACCGCACCCTGCAGTCGATGGGCGTCGGCACTGCGGTCGTCGGGACGAACGGCACCTTCGTCACCCCCGCGGGGGAGGGGACCCGCACCGTGCCGACGGTTCGCACCACTCCCGAAGCGCCCGACCTGCACGGCATGCTCGCCATGATGCGCGAGAGCGGTGTCCAGACCGCGTCGCTGGAGGTCTCCAGCCACGCGATGATCCTCCACCGCGCCGACTCCGTCCGCTTCGCCTGCGCCGTGTTCACGAACCTGTCGCAGGACCACCTGGACTTCCACGGCACGATGGAGGCCTACTTCGACGCCAAAGCGATGCTGTTCGCCGGTGACCGCGCGCGGTCCGGCGTCATCTGCGTGGACGACGACTGGGGCCGCCGACTCGCCGATCGCGCCGAGATCCCGTCGGTCACCTACACCACCGACCCGGACCGCGAGGCCGACTTCCGCGTCACCTCCATGACCCCCGAGGGCTTCGGCACCCGCTTCACGGTCGCCTGGGACGGCGGAGACGACTTCGACCTCGTCGCCACCCTGCCCGGCACCCACTACGTCGCCAACACCCTCGGTGTGGCGCTGGCGCTGCACTCCTGCGGCTACGACTTCGACGTCGTCGCCGAGCACGTCGCCACCGCCGGCACCGTCCCCGGCCGCATGGAGCTGGTGCACGATGACGGCATCCGCGCGGTCGTCGACTACTCCCACACGCCGGACGCCCTGGAGAAGACCCTGGTCTCGCTGCGGGCCCTGCCGAATGTGCGCCGCATCCTCACGGTGATGGGCGCCGGCGGTGACCGCGACCGAGCCAAGCGCCCGCTCATGGGGGAGGTCGCCGCGCGCCTCTCCGACACCGTCGTCATCACCGACGACAACCCCCGCACCGAGGACCCCGCGTCGATCCGCGAGCAGGTCGCCGCAGGCGCCCACCGCGCCGCTGAGCAGTCCGGCGCCGACGTGATCGACCAGGGTGACCGCGCCGAAGCGATCGCCCGCGCCCTCCGCCTCGCGGAGGTGGGCGACGTCGTCATCGTCGCCGGCAAGGGCGCCGAGACCGGCCAGGACTTCGGCGACCGCGTCATCGACTTCGACGACCGCGCCCACGTGCGCGCCCACTTCACTCGGAAGGATCAGGACTCCACTCATGCTTGAGCTGACAGCCGCCGACATCGCTGAGATCACCGGTGGTCGGCTGGTCGGCGGGGCCGACGGGTCCGAACGCGTCACCGGCCGCGCCGTCGTCGATTCCCGCACCGTCCAGACGGGTGACCTGTTCGTCGCGTTCCCCGGTGAGCGCGTCGACGGTCACCGCTTCGCCGAGAAGGCCATGGCCGACGGGGCCGCCCTCACCCTCGTGACCCGCGACGTCGGCGTCCCCGCCGTCCAGGTCAAGGACGCCCTCGAGGCCGTCACGGAGCTCGGCCGACGGATGCTGCAGCGCGCCCGCACCGAGAATCCCGACCTGGCGGTCATCGCCATTACCGGCTCCTCCGGCAAGACCAGCACCAAGGACCTGCTGTACGCGATGCTCAGCCGTGTCGGCGAGACCATCGCTCCGGCCGGCAGCCGTAACAACGAACTGGGGCTGCCGCTGACGATCCTTGAGGCCACCGCGACCACCCGCTTCCTCGTGCTGGAGATGGGGGCGCGCGGCATCGGCCACATCCGCCATCTGACCGAGATCGCTCCACCGGACATCTCCGTGGTGCTGAACGTCGGGACCGCGCACGTGGGGGAGTTCGGTGGGCAGGACGCGATCCGCATCGCCAAGCAGGAGCTGGTGGAGGCGCTCGGTGCAGACGGCACCGCCGTGCTGAACATCGACGATCCCCGTGTCGCATCCATGGCCGACGCCACCGGCGCCCGCGTGCTGCGCACCGGGTTCGCCGCCGATGCGGACATCACCGCCGTCGACGTCGACCTCGATGAGGACGCGCAGCCCAGCTTCGAGCTGCGAGTCGCCGGTCAGTCCCGCCGCATCCGCCTTTCCCTGACCGGCGAGCACCACGTCATCAACGCCCTGTCGGCCGCCGGCGCTGCGCTCGCCGCCGGCCTCACCCTCGATGAGGTCGCCGACGGGCTCGAAACCGCCCGCTCCCGCAGCGAAGGCCGCATGCAGGTCAGCCACGTGCGGGACGGCATCACCATCATCAACGACGCCTACAACGCGAACCCGGACTCCATGCGCACCGCCCTGAAGGCGCTCGCACACCTGGGCCGCACCCGTCGCACCATCGCAGTGCTCGGCGAAATGCTCGAGCTGGGGGAGGAGTCGGTGCAGATGCACGACTCCGTCGGCCGCCTCGCCGTGCGGCTGAACGTCCACCAGCTGATCGTGGTCGGCAGCGGAGCCCGCGCCATCCACAACGGCGCGCACCTGGAGGGCAGCTTCGGGGGTGAATCACGCTATGTCGATTCGATCGACGAGGCCCGCTCTGTGCTAGAAACGATCCTGCAGAGCGGCGACATCGTTCTGCTGAAGTCATCCAACGGAGCCGGCCTGGCCGCGCTCGGCGAAGAACTGGTGAAGACCATGAGCACAGGAGAGGAGTCCGCATGATCTCCATCCTGATCGCCGGCGCTGCTGCCCTGATCCTCTGCGGATTCGGCACCCCCTTCTACATCCGTCTTCTCGTCAAGAAGCAGTACGGCCAGTTCGTCCGCGATGACGGCCCGACCTCGCACTCGACGAAGCGCGGGACCCCCACCATGGGCGGTGTGGCGATCATCGGCTCCGTGCTGCTCGCGTACGCGCTCGCGCACCTGATCACCTGGACGGCGCCGACGGCCTCCGGTCTGCTGGTGCTGTTCCTCATGACCGGCCTGGGCGCCCTCGGCTTCGCCGACGACTACCTGAAGATCGCCAAGAAGCAGTCCCTCGGCCTGACCGCGAAGAAGAAGCTGATCGGTCAGTTCACCGTGGCGACCGTGTTCGCGGTCCTCGCCCTCAGCTTCCCTGACGCGCACGGCCGCACCCCCGGCTCGTTCGAGATCTCGTTCGTCCGGGACATCGACTGGCTGGACCTCGCGTTCGCCGGCACCACCCTCGGCATCATCCTGTTCGCCCTCTGGTCGAACTTCCTCGTGGCCGCCTGGTCCAACGGCGTCAACCTCACTGACGGCCTCGACGGCCTCGCCACCGGTGCGACCGCCATCTTCACCGGCAGCTATGTCCTCATCCTGTTCTGGCAGTGGCGGCAGTCCTGTGAGATGGGCGTGGGCGGCGCCTGCTACGAGACCCGCAACCCGCTGGACCTCGCGCTGGTGTCCATGGCGATCCTCGGCGCCTGCGTCGGCTTCCTGTGGTGGAACACCTCCCCGGCGAAGATCTTCATGGGCGACACCGGCTCCCTCGCCCTCGGCGGAGCCCTCGCCGGTCTGACGATCATCTCCCGCACCCAGTTCATCGGCGCCATCATCGGCGGCCTGTTCATCGCGATCTCCCTGTCGGTGATCATCCAGGTCACCAGCTTCAAACTGACCCGCAAGCGCGTGTTCCGCATGGCGCCGCTGCAGCATCACTTCGAACTGGCCGGCTGGAACGAAGTGACGATCGTGGTCCGCTTCTGGATCGTGGCGCTGCTGTGCGCCAGCATCGGTCTCGGGCTGTTCTACTTCGACGCCCTCACACTGCTGCCGAAGTGACGCACCCGCACCTCAGCAAGGAGACGACGCCCGTGGACGCATCACAGAACCGCACCCCGCTCGCCGAACGGCCCTGGCCGGGACTGGACGTCAGCGGTGCCCGCATCCTCGTGGCAGGCTTCGGCGTCTCCGGCTACGCCGTCGTCGACCAGACCCTGCAGCGCGGGGCGCACGTCGTCGCCGTGGACGGCAACGACAGCCCCGAGAACGAGGAGCGGGCAGAGATCCTCCGCGTCCTCGGCGCCGACATCCGGCTCGGCGCCGGCACCACCGACCGCCTCCCCGACGGCGACATCGACGTCGTCATCACCTCCCCCGGGTGGCGCCCCGACCAGCCGCTGCTGGCCGAAGCGGCCCAGCGCGGCATCCCCGTCTGGTCCGAAGTGGAGCTCGCCCGCCGCATGCAGCCCGAGGGCGGCCCCGCCTGGCTCACCGTCACCGGCACCAACGGCAAGACCACCGTGGTGACGATGCTCGAGCACATCCTGCGCACCGCGGGTATCCGCGCCGTTGCCGCGGGGAACGTGGGACTGCCCGTCATCGAAGCGGCACTGGACCCGATCGGGTTCGAGGTGCTCGCTGTTGAGCTGTCCAGCTTCCAGCTGCACTGGACGCAGAACCTCCACGCCGAGGCCAGCTGCATCCTCACCATCAGCGACGACCACCTCGACTGGCACGGCGGCGCCGACGAGTACGCCGCCGCGAAGGGCCGCATCTACGACCAGACCATCACGGCGTGCCTGTACAACCTGCACGAGGACCGCACCCGCACACTGCTGGAGGAAGCGGACGTGGTGGAGGGCTGCCGCGCCATCGGCGTCGGGCTCGGCACCCCGGGCCCGTCCGAACTCGGCATCGTCGATGACCTCCTAGTGGACCGCGCATTCGTGCCCGAGCGCCACCGGCAGGCCGCTGAGCTCACCAGCCTCACCGACCTCGCCCACCTCGGCCCCCACGGCGCCCCCGCTCATGTCGTGTTCAACGCCCTGAACGCGGCGGGCCTGGCACGCGCCGTCGGGGTGGAGCCCGCCCACATCCGTGACGGCCTGCGCACCTACAGTCCCGGTGAGCACCGCATCCAGGTGGTGCACCGCTCCGGCGGCATCACCTGGGTGGACGATTCGAAGGCCACCAACCCCGACGCCGCCCGCGCGGCCCTCGCCAGCGCCCAGTCCATCGTGTGGATCGCCGGCGGTGACACCAAGGGCGCCCCCATCGGCGACCTGGTCGCAGGAGCAGCCGACTGCCTGCGCGCCGTCGTCCTCATCGGCACGGATGCCACTGCCTTCACCGACGCGCTCACCGAGCACGCCCCGTCGGTCCCCGTGGTGCGCATCGACCCCGACCAGGAGGCCGACTCCGTGATGCGCGCCGCGGTCCGCGCCGCGCGCGAGCACGCCGCCGACGACGACGTGGTGCTGCTCGCGCCCGCCGCCGCCAGCATCGACCAGTTCCGCAACTACGCCGAGCGCGGCCGACTCTTCCAGCAGGCCGTGCTGGCAGAGGCAGGCGCCTGATGCCCGACGACCAGAGCACCTCCGCCCGCACCGTCCCCACCATCGTCCGTCCCACCAAGGACGAGCCGCTCGGCGACGTCCGCGGCAGCCTGAAGTCCGAAGTGGGGGCGTGGCTGCGCTCCCCCGCACTCGACTTCTTCGCCCTGCTCGTCATCGGGGGACTGCTCGTCCTCATCGGCCTGATCATGGTGCTGTCCAGCTCCTCGGTGGACGCCATCTCCAAGGGCCAGTCCGGCTACTCGGGGTTCCTCCGCCAGGGCGCGTACGCAGCCGTCGGCCTGGTCGCCCTGATCGTGGCGGTCGCGCTGCCGGCGCGGACCCTGCGCTCACCCGCGCTGCTGTGGGTGGTGCTGATCGGTGCGATGGCGCTGCAGCTGCTGGTGTTCACCCCGCTGGGCATCAACATCAACGGCAACCGCAACTGGGTGAGGCTCGGGCCGGTCACCGGCCAGCCCGCTGAGTTCCTCAAGCTCGCGCTCGCGCTCTGGCTCGGCTCCATCCTCGCGGTCAAGCGCAAGCGCCTGCGGGACGTCAAACATCTGATGATCCCGCTGGCCCCCGTGGTGCTGCTGTGCCTCGGGCTCGTCCTCGCCGGCCGAGACCTCGGCACCGTCATGATGATGGCGTTCCTCGTGGCGGGCGCCCTGTGGGTGGCGGGGGTGCCGAAGCGCTGGTTCATGATCGGCGGCGGCATCGCCGTGGTCGGTGTGATCGCAGCGGCCGTCATGTCGCCGAACCGTATGGCGCGCATCGACAACTGGCTGCACGGCGTCTGCGAAGGCGACTCCTGCTTCCAGGCGCAGAACGGCCTGGCCGCCCTCGCCGAAGGCGGCTGGTGGGGTGTGGGCCTCGGAGCGTCCCGCCAGAAATGGGGCCGCATCCCGCACGCCGACAATGACTACATCTTCGCCGTCATCGGGGAGGAGTTCGGCCTGCTCGGCACCCTGTCCGTGCTCGCACTGTTCCTCCTGCTCGGTCTCGTCCTGTTCCGCATGACGAGCCGCCTGCGGGAACCGGCAGCGCAGATCACCATCGCCGGCATCTCCTGCTGGATCCTCGGCCAGGCACTGGTCAACATGATGGTGGTGGCGGGCCTGCTGCCGGTGCTCGGTGTGCCGCTGCCGTTCGTGTCCGCCGGCGGCTCCGCGCTCGTCGCATCCATGCTGGCGCTCGGGGTGCTGCTCAACTACGCCCGCTCCGAACCGGGCGCCGATGCCGCGCTGCGGGCCCGCGCGGGCCTGTCGAAGCGCTCCGGCTCCGTCATCTCATCCGGCCATTCATCCAGGAAGTGACATGACCACCACTCGCACCGTCCTCGTCGCCGGCGGCGGCTCCGCCGGGCACGTCTCCCCGATGCTCGCCACCGCGGAAGCGCTGGTCCGCGACAACGACGACATCCGCGTGATCGCGCTCGGCACCGCCGCCGGGCTGGAAGCGGACCTCGTGCCCGATGCCGGGTTCGAGCTTCTGACCATCGACAAGGTGCCGTTCCCGCGCCGCCCCAACCTGGATGCGCTGCGCTTCCCGGGCCGACTCGCCGCGCAGATCCGCACGGTGCGGCGCCTGCTGCGCGAGCACGATGTCCGCGCCATCGCCGGGTTCGGAGGCTACGTGTGCCCGCCGGCGTACCTCGCCGGCGCCGCCGCCCGCATCCCGCTGATCATCCACGAGGCGAACAAGCGGCCCGGTCTCGCGAACCGGCTCGGGGCCCGCATCGCCCGCATCGTCGCCACCGCGTTCGAGGGCTCCACCCTGCCGAAGGCGGTCCGCATCGGCATGCCCATGCGCCGCGGCATCGCCCACCTGGACCGCGCGGCGCTGCGCGCTGAGGCACTCGAGCACTTCGGCCTCGCCCCGGACCGCCCCACGCTGCTCGTCACCGGCGGGTCCCTCGGTGCCCAGCGCCTCAACGCGGCGATCGGCGCCACCGCCCAGGAGATCGCGCAGACCGGTGCGCAGATCCTCCACATCACCGGCCGCGGCAAGTCGTTCCCCGTGGAAGCGGAGCACTACCGGCAGGTGGAGTACGTGACTCGGATGGAGCTGGCGTACGCCGCCGCGGACCTCGCCGTGACCCGTTCCGGCGCCGGAACGGTCAGCGAACTGACCGCGGTGGGCCTGCCCGCCGTGTACGTGCCGCTGCCGATCGGCAACGGGGAACAGGCGCTGAACGGGCAGGACGTGGTCGATGCGGGCGGCGCCCTCATGGTCCACGATGCCGACTTCACCGCCGACGCCGTCCGCTCCACGGTCATCCCGCTGCTCGCCGATGACGCCCGCCGCACCGAGATGGCCCGCGCCGCCCGAGGCTTCGGCATCACCGACGCCGCTGAGGCCCTCGCCGACCTGATCCGAGGAGAGATCCGCCGATGAGCACCGACTTCCTGGACACCCTGGAGCCGTTCGAGACGGGCACCCTGCATTCGATGCTGCAGCCGGGCGGCGTGGTCACCCAGCCGCACTGGCCGACGGATGCCGCCCCCTCCTCGATCCACGTGATCCGCATCGGCGGTGCCGGTATGAGCGCGGTCGCCCGCCTCGCCCTCGACGCGGGCCTGACCGTCACCGGGTCGGAATCGCAGGACGGGCAGTTCCTGCAGCCGCTGCGGGACCGGGGCGCCACCATCACCGTCGGGTTCGATGCCGACAACCTCACCGCCGACACGGACCTCGTGGTCGTCTCCACCGCCGTCCGCGCGGACAATCCTGAAGTCCTCGCCGCCCGGGAAGCGGGTATCCCCGTGATCCACCGCGCCGCCGCGCTCGCGGGACTGCTCGGCACCCGTCGGCAGATCGCGGTGGCGGGCACGCACGGCAAGACGACCACCACCTCGATGGCGGTGATGGCGCTGCGGGCAGCGGGGGAGGACCCCGCCTGGGCGATCGGCGCGGCGGTCCCGCAGCTGGGTGCGAACGCCGGGTTCGGATCCACCGACACCGCTGTCATCGAAGCGGATGAATCCGACGGCTCCCTCGTCGCGTTCAGCCCCGCCGCCGCGGTCATCACGAACTTCGAAGCGGACCACCTCGACTTCCACGGCACGGAGGAGAACCTCCGCGCGATCGTCTCGGCGTTCATCGCCCGACTCCATGACGGGGCACCGCTGATCGCCTGCGCCGACGATCCCGGCGCCCTCAGCCTCGCTGTGTCGGCCCGCGGGGCCGGTCATCGCGTCCTCACCTACGGGGAGCACCAGGACGCCGACTGGCAGATCCTCGAGGACCTCACCACCCCGGCGGGGGCGGCGGTCCGTCTCAGCCGGCCGACGGGGGCCGATGTGGAGCTGCGCCTCGCCGTGCCGGGGCGCCACAACATCCTCAACGCGACCGGTGCCCTGGTGGCCGCGGCGGAGCTCGGCTTCGAACCGGAGCAGGTGCTGGCCGGACTCGCGGAGTTCACCGGCGCCGCCCGCCGCTTCCAGCGCACCGCCACCATCGGCAGCATTGACGTCATCGACGACTACGCCCACCATCCCCGCGAAGTCGCCGCCACCATCGACGCCGCCCGGGACCTCGCCGGTGACCGGCCGGTGATCGCGGTGTTCCAGCCCCACCTGTTCTCGCGCACGAAGACGTTCACCCGCGAGTTCGCAGACGCACTCGCCGGTGCGGATCAGCAGGTGCTGCTGCCGATCTACCCGGCCAGGGAGGACTTCGACCCGTCGATCCGTTCGGAGGATGTCGCTGCGCTCGTGCCCGGTGGTGCGGCGCGGGTCGTGGAGAAGGGCGAGCTGCCAGCAGCCGTCGCCGACCTGGTCGGCGGCACGGGCGGGGCGGTCGTCCTGATGATGGGCGCCGGTGACGTGGTCGAGGAGACCGCGGCTGTCGCCGATGCCCTGCGCGCCGTCGGCCGCGACAGTTCCGACAGCACTGACAGCGCCGGTCAGGCCGACGGCCGCTGATGAAGCAGCCCCGGATCCGCCGCCCCAGCGGAGCGCCCCACACACCGCGGCGCCCCGTCGGCGACCAGCACCCGTCGGCCTCCGGATCGCACGCCGCCCCGGACCCTGCTGACTCGCAGCAGCGCGACCAGGTCGGCTCCGAGGTGGAGCGGCAGGAGGAGCCCACCACCCTCGCCCGCCGCTCCGGCTCCTCGCGCGTGGTCGACGCCCGCGACCGGTTCGCCTCCACCCATCGAGACGACGCCGGCGGCCGCGTCGGACTGCTGTCGCGCCTGCGCCCACGGCCCTGGCAGCGCAGCCGCCGCCCGATCGTCATCACCCTGCTCATCGCCGGTGTGCTGCTCGTGGCGGCACTGGCCGCGCTGCTGTTCATGCCGCAGTTCAAGCTCGAGGAGACCACGGTCACCGGCACCGGGTACGTCTCCGAGGAGTCCATCACACAGGTCACAGGCCCGCAGATGGGCCGATCGATCCTGCTGGCCGACACCTCCGGCGCGGCCGACGAGATCGCGACGATCCCCGGCGTGAAGGACGCCGAAGTGGACCGCGCCTGGCCGAACCGGCTGCGCGTCACCGTGACGGAGCGCGAACCAGCCGCTGTGGTGAAGAACGGCTCCGCCACCCACGTGGTCGACCTCGACGGCGTCGTCCTGCCCAAGGCGTCCGCGCAGGGGAAGTCTCTGCGCACCCTGACGGTGAAGGGCGAGGCGATCGATCCGGAGCGCACGCAGGAGGCGCTGATGGCCACCCTCACCACCATCGACCCGGCGCTGCTCAAGCAGGTGACGGGGATCGAGGCGAGCACGCCGTCGAACGTGACGGTGAAGATCACCACGGACAGCGGCCCCAAGACCATCATCTGGGGCACCGCGGAGGACGGCGAACTGAAGTCGAAGGTGGTGCAGGCCCTGCTGAAGCAGCCCGGATCCACGATCGACGTCTCCGCCCCGCACTCACCGACCACCCGCTGACACCGGCCGGCGCGCCCTGTGGAGGGCGGGCCGGCAGAGAACTGCTGTCAGACACGCATGCGAGAGTTGTTGCACTCACCTCGGCGGCAACTTAGCGTCGACAGTACGAAGAACGCAGCTGATTCCTCGACCTCAACTGGAGGTTGAGGGTTGAGAACCTCGGACGAAAGCAGGACCAACCCCGTGGACGGATCCCAGAACTACCTCGCAGTCATCAAAGTCGTCGGCATCGGCGGCGGCGGTGTCAACGCCGTGAACCGCATGATCGAATCCGGCCTGAAGGGCGTGGAGTTCATTGCGATCAACACCGACGCCCAGGCCCTGCTGATGTCGGACGCCGACGTCAAGCTCGACGTCGGCAAGGAGCTCACCCGCGGCCTCGGCGCCGGCGCCGACCCCGAAGTGGGTCGCCGCGCTGCGGAGGACCACAAGGAGGAGATCCAGGAAGCGCTCAAGGGCGCGGACATGGTCTTCGTGACCGCCGGCGAGGGCGGCGGCACCGGCACCGGCGGCGCCCCGGTCGTGGCATCCATCGCCCGCGAGATCGGCGCGCTGACCATCGGTGTGGTCACCCGTCCGTTCACCTTTGAGGGCCGCCGCCGCTCTACCCAGGCCGAGTCCGGCATCGAGACGCTGCAGGCTGAGGTCGACACCCTCATCACCATCCCGAACGACAAGCTGCTGCAGATCGCGGATGCCAAGATCTCCATGCTGGACGCGTTCAAGCACGCCGACCAGGTGCTGCTGCAGGGCGTCTCCGGCATCACCGACCTGATCACCACCCCGGGCCTGATCAACCTCGACTTCGCGGACGTCAAGTCCGTCATGCAGGACGCCGGCACCGCCCTCATGGGCATCGGCTCCGCCCGGGGCGACGACCGTGCTCTGCAGGCCGCTGAGCTCGCCGTCTCCAGCCCCCTGCTGGAGGCCTCGATCGACGGCGCCTACGGCGTGCTGCTCTCCATCCAGGGCGGGACCGACCTCGGCCTCGTCGAGGTGTCCGAGGCCGCGCGCCTCATCCAGGAGGCCGCGCACCCGGATGCGAACATCATCTTCGGCTCCGTGATCGACGACGCCCTCGGCGACGAGGTCCGTGTGACCGTCATCGCCGCAGGCTTCGAACCGAAGGGTGCGAAGAAGCAGGCCGACGAGGCCCGCGCCCAGCAGCAGGCGGGCCGTGTGCCGTCCTCCGGCGGCTACGGATCCTCGGCCGCGGGCGGCTACGGCCAGTCCCGCCCCGCCGCTCAGCCGGCGCAGCCCTCGCGCTACGCCCAGCAGTCCGGGGGCTACACCCAGCCCTCCACCCAGTACGGCTCCTCCGAGCAGTTCAGCCAGCCGTCCGCGCAGGGCGACTACGCACAGGACCGTCAGCAGGACCAGCAGAGCAGTGCGTCGCAGTACGAGCAGCAGGGTCAGCAGAACCAGTTCGCTCAGTCGGCTCCGTCGGCTCCCGCGGCGTACGTACCCTCCGCGTCCCCGCAGAACCGCATGGAGTCGGACTCCGTGGACCGCGACGATGAGACCGACCAGGACCAGCAGCACAGCAGCCCCTACTCGTCGGGCCCCTCGCGTGCGCAGGAGCAGCAGAAGCGCCAGCCGTCCGTCCCCACCATCGACGAGCAGCCGCGCCGCAGCGACGACGACCTGGACATCCCCGACTTCCTGAAGTGAGGATCGTCCACCAGTGACGACACCTGATCAGCCGTGGGCGCGGAGACCGGCCATTCCCGGACTCCGCGCCCTCGTCACGACCGTGCACGCCGGCAACCTCGCGCTCCACGCCGGGGCAGACCCGGGGGGCGCCCGCGCCGCCCGTGCCCGCCTGGAGGAGAGGATCGGCCGACGGGTGCTGTTCGTCAGCCAGATCCATTCTCCGCGCGTGGTCCGCATCGACCGCACCACCGACCTCGACGCCTTCGCCGCGGACCCGCCCGAGTGCGACGCCCTGGTCACCGCCCGCGATGACGTCGCGCTGGCGATGATGGTCGCGGACTGCATGCCGATCGCGTTCGCCGACCCCGATGCCGGTGTCGTCGGCGCAGCGCATGCGGGCCGCCGGGGCCTGCTCGACGGGGTCATCCAGAACACGGTGGCCGCCATGACCGACCTGGGAGCCCGGCCCGAGCGGATCCGCGCATCCGTTGGCCCATCGATCTGCGGCCGCTGCTACGAAGTGCCCGCGGACATGCTCGAGGAGGCGGTGCGCTCGAACCCCGCTGCGAGCGGCGAGACGCGGTGGGGGACGCCCGCTGTGGATCTGCAGTCCGGGGCGCGCTGGGCGCTGGAGCAGGCGGGGATCAGGGACGAGCACATGGAGCTGCCGACGGTGTGCACCCTGGAGGACGAGGACTTCTTCTCGCACCGCCGTTCGAGTGCGTCGGGACGGTTCGCGACCGCGGTGTGGCGGGACGGTTCAGCGGAGAATCCCGATTCTGCGCGACACGCCGCACAGCGATGAGGCGGCGCTCATGTCACTCATGTAATTTTCATGGTGGACCCACTGCACTCCCGTGCTTCCCCACGGGTCGTCACTTCGCGATGAGGGAGAGTAAAGAATGAGCGCAATGCGCAAGGCCATGGTGTACCTGGGGTTGGCCGACCAGACCGACGACGACCAGTACTACTACGATGACCTGGACTCCGCGGACCAGCAGCGACCGGCACCGGTGGCGGCCCGCGCGGTTGAGAACGACAAGGAACCCCTCGAGCGGGAGGCTCACGTGACCCCGATCCGTCAGCGCCAGCAGAACATCGTCTCCGTGGCGCCCTCCGCCGCGCCGGACGCCATGCAGCGCATCACCACGATCCACCCGCGCTCGTACAACGACGCCAAGAGCATCGGCGAGTCCTTCCGCGACGGCGTCCCGGTGATCCTGAACCTGTCCGACATGGACGAGGCCGATGCCAAGCGCATGGTCGACTTCTCCGCCGGTCTCGTGTTCGGTCTGCGCGGCTCCATCGAGCGCGTCACCAACAAGGTGTTCCTGCTCTCGCCCGAGTTCATCCAGGTCGATGGTGACGCCAAGGGCGAAGAGAACACGTTCTACAACCAGAGCTGAGGGACGTGACCACACTCCTCGGGCTGCTGTTCCTGGCGGTCTTCGTCTTCCGCACGCTGCTGATCGTCCGCATCGTGCTGGAGATCATTCAGTCGTATTCCCGCGGATTCCGGCCGCACGGCATCGTCCTGATCCTGTTCGAAGTGGTGTACACGGTGACCGACCCGCCGGTGAAGGCGCTGCGCAAGGTGATTCCACCGCTGCGGCTGGGGCAGGTGTCGCTGGACCTGAGCGTGCTGGTGCTGTTCATCGCGTGCATGCTCGCCGAAGGCGCGCTGACCGGCCTGATCACCTCCGCCGCCTGATTCATGGGCCGACGGATTCAGGATTGACCAGATACTCTGTTCCCAAACCGATCTACTAGTCGAATGAGAAGGTGACCCCATGGCTCTGATGCCAGAGGATCTTGAGGAGAAGCGCTTCACCCCGGTTCGCTTCACCGAGGGCTACGACATGGACGAGGTGGACAACTACCTCGACCATGACGTCATTCCGCGTCTGAAGGAGCTCATCGAGGAGAACGAGCGCCTGAAGTCCCAGCTGGATGAGGCGCACAACCGCGTCTCCGAGCTCGAGTCCCGCGCCTCCGCCGCGCCGGCCGTGGACACCGCCTCCGAAACCGTCGTCGAGGAGGAGCAGGACACCGTCGCCGCTCCCGTGGCTGAGGAGCCCACCGAGGACACCGCCGCCGCGATGGCCGGCCCGGCCGCCTCCGGCACTTCCGACGCCGCCGGTCTCATCGCCCTCGCGCAGCGCCTGCACGACGAGCACGTCGCCAACGGCGAGTCCGAGCGCGACCGCCTCATCTCCGAGGCCGAGTCCGAGCACAAGCGCATCATCGATGAGGCGAACGAAACCTCCCGCACCACGCTGGAGAGCCTCGAGACCCAGAAGGCCGAGCTGGAGCAGGAGATCGAGGGTCTGCGCACCTTCGAGCGCGACTACCGCAGCCGCCTGCGCCGCTACCTCGAGAACCAGCTCCAGGATCTCGACACCAGCGAGACCCAGGAGTCGTCGGCCAGCCGAGGCCTGTGACCTCCCCCTCTGAGCAGCGCGGAAGCGCCGGGCAGCCCCAGCGGGCACCCGGCGCTTCGCGTCGTTGGCCGTCGGTTCTGCTCGCCCTGACCATCGGCGCAGCCGCGCTCATCGCGGACCTCGCCTCGAAGGCGTGGGCGGAGCGCACCCTGGCGCTGGGGGAGACCCGGCCGCTGGTGGGTGACCTGCTGCAGCTGCGCCTGATCTACAACAGCGGCGCCGCGTTCTCCCTCGGCTCCTCCGTCACCCCCATCATCACGGTCGTGCAGATCCTGATCTGCGTGGCGGTCCTCGGTTGGGTGCTGGTGAAGCTCGCCGACTGGCGCTGGGCGATCGCGCTCGGTCTGCTGGCCGGTGGGGCGCTCGGCAACATCCATGACCGCCTGCTGCGGGCCCCGAAGCCGCTGTACGGCGAGGTGGTGGACTTCCTCGAACTGCCGCATTGGCCGATCTTCAACATCGCGGACACCGCTGTGGTGACCGCGGCGGTCCTCATCGTGCTGCTGACCCTGTTCGGCGTCACCTCCGACGGCAGCGTGCTGGAGAAGGACGCTGACGGCAGCAGCGGCGCAGCGACCGGTGAGGACAGCGCCCCGTCCGGCTGCACCGCTGACGGTGAGGAGGTGCGATGAGCGAGCACCGCATGGTCATCGTCCCTGACGGGCTGCAGGGCGAACGGGTGGACGTCGGCCTCTCCCGCCTGCTCGGGGTGTCCCGCACCCGCGCCGCATCCCTCGTCACCGACGGCAAGGTCCTCGTGGACGGCCAGGTGCCTGTCCGCTCCGAACGCCTCCTGTCCGGTGCCCGCCTCGACGTGGAGATCCCGGGCCAGCGCACCGAGATCGAGGTCGAGCCGGAGGACGTCCACGGCATGACCATCGTGTTCGAGGACGCGGACATCGTGGTGGTGGACAAGCCCGTCGGCGTCGCCGCTCACCCGTCGATCGGCTGGTCCGGCCCCACGGTGCTGGGCGGCCTGCTCGGCGCGGGAGTGCGGATCGCGACCTCGGGCGCGCAGGAGCGGCGCGGCATCGTCTCGCGGCTCGACGTCGGCACCTCCGGTTTGATGGTGGTCGCCAAGAGCGAGATCGCCTACTCGGTGCTGAAGAACGCGTTCCGCAACCGCCAGGTGGGCAAGACCTACCACGCCGTGTGCCAGGGCCACCCGGACCCGATGCGCGGCACGATCGACGCCCCCATCGGGCGCTCGACCCGCCACGACTACAAGTTCGCCGTGATGGACAGCGGGAAGCCGTCGATCACCCACTACGACGTCGAGGAGATGTTCCCCGGCGCCGCCCTGATGCGGATCCAGCTGGAGACCGGGCGCACCCACCAGATCCGCGTGCACTTCTCCGAGTACGGGCACCCGCTCGTCGGCGACCCCCTCTACGGTGCGGACCCGACAATGGCGAAGGAGCTGGGACTGGTGCGGCAGTGGCTGCACGCGTCGGGGCTCACGTTCGACCATCCGACGGCCGCCAAGCCCGTCACATTCACCACCGAGTTCCCCGACGATCTGGAGACTGCGCTGGCGCGTCTGCGCGGAGAGTGACCTATCCTCGAGGCATGGCTTCTGAGGATTTCGTTCACCTGCACTGTCACACCGACTACTCCCTCCTGGACGGTGCAGCGAAGATCGACAAACTGGTCGCCGCCACCGCCGAGCAGGGCCAGAAGGCCATCGCCATCACCGACCACGGGTACGTGTTCGGTGCCTACGAGTTCTACCGCACCGCCGTCGCTGCGGGCGTGAAGCCGATCGTCGGCGTGGAAGCGTACGTCACCCCCGGTACGTCGCGGCATGACCGCACCCGCCAGACCTGGGGCACGAAGGCGCAGCAGGACGCCGGCGACGACGTCTCCGCCCGCGGCGCCTACACCCACATGACCCTGCTGTCCCGCACCACCGAGGGCATGCACAACCTGTTCCGCCTCGCCTCCTACGCCTCCCTCGACGGCCAGATGGGCAAGTGGCCCCGCATGGACCGCGAAATCCTCGCGAAGTACGCCAGCGGTCTGATCGCCACCTCCGGCTGCCCCTCCGGTGAGGTGCAGACCCGCCTGCGGCTCGGCCAGTTCGATGAGGCGGTCCGTGCCGCCGGCGAATTCCAGGACATGTTCGGCAAGGACTTCTACTTCGTCGAGCTCATGGACCACGGCCTGGACATCGAGCGCCGTGTGCGCACCGAACTGCTGGACGTCGCGAAGAAGATCGGGGCGCCGCTGGTCGCCACCAACGACCTCCACTACGTCCACAAGGAGGACGCCGCGATCCAGGACGCCCTGCTGTGCATCAACTCCGGCTCCACCTTCGACACCCCCGGCCGCTTCAAGTTCGACGGCTCCGGCTACTACCTGAAGTCCGCAGCCGAGATGCGCGACATCTTCCGCGACCTGCCCGAAGCGTGCGACAACACGATGCGCATCGCCGAGATGTGCGACGTCTCCTTCACCACCACCGATGAGGGCGCGAACTTCATGCCGCGCTTCCCCGTGCCGGAGGGCGAGGACGAGCACTCCTGGTTCATCAAGGAAGTGCAGCGCGGCCTGGAGTACCGCTACCCGGCCGGCATCCCGGACGAGGTGCAGGAGCGCGCCGACTACGAAACGTCCGTCATCACCAACATGGGATTTCCCGGCTACTTCCTGGTGGTGTCCGACTTCATCAGATGGGCGAAGGAGCAGGGCATCCGCGTGGGCCCCGGCCGTGGCTCCGGTGCCGGCTCGATGGTCGCCTACGCCATGCGCATCACGGACCTGGACCCGATCCCGCACGGCCTGCTGTTCGAGCGGTTCCTCAACCCGGAGCGCGTCTCCATGCCCGACTTCGACGTGGACTTCGATGACCGCCGCCGCGGCGAAGTGCTCGACTACGTCACGAAGAAGTACGGCGATGACCGCGTGGCGCAGGTGATCACCTACGGCGTGATGAAGACGAAGAACTCACTGAAGGACGGCGCCCGCGTGCTCGGCCTGCCGTACGCGGTGGGGGACCGGCTCACGAAGGCGCTGCCGCCCACCGTGATGGGCAAGGACATCTCCATCAAGGGCATCTTCGACCCGTCCGACAAGCGCTACGGGGAGGCGGAGGAGTACCGCCGCCTGCACGCGGAGGACCCGGACACGAAGCGGGTCACGGAGCTCGCCGGCGGACTGGAGGGCCTGACCCGCGGCTGGGGCGTGCACGCCTGCGCGGTCATCATGTCCAGCCACACGCTCACCGACATCATCCCGATGATGCGGCGCCCCGCGGACGGCCAGATCATCACCCAGTTCGACTACCCGACGTGCGAGACCCTCGGCCTGCTGAAGATGGACTTCCTGGGGCTGAGGAACCTGACGGTGATCTCCGATGCGCTGGAGAACATCGAAGCGAACGGCAAGCAGGGCCCCGATTTCGAGACCCTCGGGTTCGAGGACCCGGAGACGTACCGGCTGCTGCAGCGCGGTGACACCCTCGGCGTGTTCCAGCTGGATGGCGCGGGCATGCGGTCCCTGCTGCGGCAGATGAAGCCGGACAAGTTCGGCGATATCTCGGCTGTGTCGGCGCTGTACCGCCCGGGCCCGATGGGCATGAACAGCCACACGAACTATGCCCTGCGCAAGAACGGGATGCAGGAGATCACCCCGATCCACCCGGAGCTGGCGGAGCCGCTGCAGGAGATCCTCGGCGAGACCTACGGCGTCATCGTGTACCAGGAGCAGGTGATGCAGACCGCGCAGAAGGTCGCGGGCTACTCCCTGGGACAGGCGGACATCCTCCGCCGCGCGATGGGCAAGAAGAAGAAGGAAGAGCTGGACAAGCAGATGGTGGGCTTCCGCCAGGGCATGCTCGACCACGGCTATTCCGAGCAGGCGTTCCAGGCGCTGTGGGATGTTCTGCTCCCGTTCGCGGACTACGCGTTCAACAAGTCGCACTCCGCGGCCTATGGTGTGGTGTCGTACTGGACGGCGTACCTGAAGGCGAACTTCCCCACGGAGTACATGGCGGCGCTGCTGACCTCCACGCAGGAGAACCGCGACCGCCTTGGCCTCTACCTGGGCGACTGCCGCCACCGCGGCATCACGGTGCTGCCGCCGGATGTGAACGAGTCCGGTATGTTCTTCCGCGCTGTCGGGGAGGACATCCGCTTCGGACTGTCCGCGGTCCGCAATGTGGGCGCGAACGTGGTGGAGGCGATCATCCAGGCGAGGGAGGAGAAGGGCGCGTTCACCTCCTTCAGCGACTTCCTCGACAAGGTGCCGCTGGTGGTGTGCAACAAGCGCACCATCGAGTCGCTCATCAAGGGCGGCGCGTTCGATTCGATGGGCCATAACCGCCGCTCCCTCGCCCTCATCCACGAGGACGCGGTCGATGGTGTGGTCGATGTGAAGCGCAAGGAGCAGCAGGGACAGTACGACCTGTTCGGCGAAGGCATGTTCGGTGAGGGGGAGGCGTTCGGCTCCGCCGCCACGATGCAGGTGCCGGACCTGCCGGAGTGGGACCGGAAGCAGAAGCTCGGCTTCGAGCGCGTGATGCTGGGCCTGTACGTGTCGGACCATCCGCTGCACGGCCTGGAGCACGTGCTGGCGCAGAACTCCTCGCACACGATCTCGCAGCTGGCGGAGGTGGAGAACACCGAGGCGCTCGGGATCGTGAACCTGTCGGGCCTGGTCACCGGTATTCAGCGCAAGACCACGAAGAAGGGCGACACGTGGGCGATCGTCACGATGGAGGACCTGGAGGGCTCCATCGACTGCCTGCTGTTCCCGAACACGTACCAGCAGGTCGCCACGGAGCTCGCGGAGGACATCGTGGTGTCCATGAAGGGCCGCGTGGACAACTCCAAGGGCAGTGCGGAGATGCGCGTCATGGAGATGACGCTGCTGGACACGTCGTCGGCCTCGGCGGATGGTCCGCTGGTGATCTCGATCCCGGATGCCCGCATGAACGAGCGGACGGCGGAGCAGCTGCGGGAGATCCTGGAGGACAATCCGGGCTCCAGCGAGGTGCGGCTGAAGCTGATGGAGCCGGGCCGCTCCACGCTCATGCGCCTGGATCGGCGGCTGAGCGTGCAGGCGTCACCCGCGCTGTACGCGTCGCTGAAGACTCTGCTGGGCGCGTCCTGCCTCGGCTGAGGACCGGCGGCTGCCGGCAGCCCGACGGGTGCCGGCGCGGCTCAGGCCAGGCGGCTCGCCCCGTCGGCCGCCCCTGACAGGCGGTCGTGCAGATCCAGCACCACGGCCGCGGCGCCGCTGACGGCCGGGCCCGAGGCGTCGAGGCGCTGCACGGCGCAGGTGCCGGCGCGGGCGGCGTCGTAGCCGCTGATCCACTCCTCCCGCGCGGACTGCTCGGCCGCGCTGGTGGTGGGGTAGTCGGCGGTGTCGCTGAGTGCGGTGACCCCGCACCGCCACGGCTTCGCGGTGAGGCGCGCCCGGTAAGTTGCGTGACGTGCGCACAGGCGCGCGTACAGCGGGTCCGCTTCCAGGTCCTGCATCACCTGCTGCATCTGGGCGGAGTCGGCGGCGGCGTCCAGACCGGAGATCGCGACGCGCAGCCCGGCCGCTGTCTCATAGGTGATGACGCTGCAGACCGGGTGGCGCAGCGCCCACGAGGCGATGAGGTCGACGCGCCGCTTCCTCTCCGCTCGGTGCTCCTCCTGCTTCTGCCGCCACGCGCCGCGACCGAACAGGGGCTGCTTCGCAGGCGGGGCGGGCGGCAGGTCGATGTCGACGAACGCGATCGTGTCGGTGGTGAGGATCAGGGACCCGTACCGGTTGCGGGTGATGACCGCGAGGAGCGCGTCGGCGCTGTCCCGCAGCTCCTGCAGGACCTCTTCGCGGGCGGGCTGTGCGTCGTAGTAGGAGCCCTCGTCGGTGCGCAGCGCGGCGCCGCCGGCGCTCAGGGAACCGCCCTGCCCCTCATCCTGGCGCCGCGGAAGGCCGTGGATGCGCACCCGCTCGGCGAGGCGCGCGAGGCGCTCGCGGGCGTGGGCGCGGGCGGCGTCCTCACTGGTGGGGGAGTGGCCCCACTGCGCGAGGTGGACGGGACCGGTGGGGGAGTCCACGCGCTCGGCGGCGCGGGCCCAGAAGCGTGCGGGTTCCTGCATGAGGACAGGGTACCGGCGGGCGGCGGGGAACTGCGGATGGTTCAGCGGCGCGGGCGGGCGCGAGATTACGATGGTCCGCATGGCTCTTCTCCACACCCTCGATCTGCGGGGCACCGATCTGTCCCGCTCCCAGCTGCAGCGCACCCTTCCACGCCCCGAGGTGGATGTGCATCGCGCGCTCGAGAAGGTGCAGAGCATCATTGACGATGTGCAGGAGCGCGGCGCCGAGGCGATCCTCGAGTACGGCGAACAGTTCGACGGGGTCCGCCCGCCCCAGCTGCGGGTCCCCGATTCCGTCCGCCGCGCCGCCCTGGACGGCCTCGACCCGCAGATCCGCGCCGCCCTCGAGGTCGCGATCGAGCGGGTCCGCGCCGTCGATGAGGCGCAGCTGCGCGACACCGACCTCGTGGAGGTCATCCCCGGTGGGCGGGTGGCGCAGCGCTGGGTGCCGGTGGAGCGCGTCGGCCTGTACGTCCCCGGCGGACGTGCCGTCCTGCCCAGCTCCGTGGTGATGAACGCCGTGCCCGCGCAGGTCGCCGGCGTCAGCGAGCTGGTGGTCGCCTCTCCGCCGCAGAAGGAGGCCGACGGGTACCCGCATCCCACGATCCTCGCCGCCTGCGAACTGCTCGGCATCACCGAGGTGTACGCCGCGGGCGGCGCTCAGGCGATCGCGATGTTCGCGTTCGGCGACGGCGTCGGCCTGGAACCCGTGGACCTCGTCACCGGTCCGGGCAACGTGTTCGTGGCGGCGGCGAAGCGCGCCGTGCGCGGCTATGTCGGCATCGACGCCGAGGCCGGCCCCACGGAGATCGGCATCGTCGCTGATGCGTCCGCGAAGGCCCGCTCCGTGGCGGCGGATCTGATCTCGCAGGCGGAGCACGACCCGATGGCCGCGAGCGTCCTCATCACCGACAGCCCTGACCTGATCGACTCCGTCCGCGCCGAACTGGACCGCCAGGTCCCGCAGGCGCGGCACGCGGAGCGGATCACCGAGGCGCTCCGCGGCCCGCAGTCCGCCGCGGTGCTCGTCGATGACATCGATGCTGCAGTCGCAGTGGCGAACGCCTACGGCGCGGAGCACTTGGAGATCCACACGGAGCGGGCGCGGGAGGCGGCGTCCCGCATCACGAACGCGGGCGCTGTGTTCGTCGGCGAATACTCACCGGTGTCCCTCGGCGATTACGCGGCGGGCTCGAACCATGTGCTGCCCACGGGCGGCTCCTCCCGCTTCTCCAGCGGGCTGGGGGTGCACACGTTCCTGCGCGCCATCCACGAGATCACCTACACCCGGGAGGCGCTGGCCGCGTCGCGCGAGGCCGCGGAGACGCTCGCTCAGGCGGAGGATCTGCCGGCGCACGGCCGCGCCATCGCGATCCGCTTCGAGGACTGAGCAGCACCTCGCAGCGGCGCTCAGAGCCGTTCAGCGGCTGAAGCGTTCGATGCCGTCCACGAACGTGGACAGCGGCCGCACCGCCAGCAGGCGCTCCGCCGCTTCCCGCGCCGCTGATTCGACCATGAGGCCGTCGGGACCCGTCGGCACCGGCGCGAACGGGTCGTCCTCCAGCAGCACCAGGTCCGCGAGACCTCCCACTTGGAGGCGCTGAACACCGTCCACGGATGCGGCGAGAGCCTCCAGGGGCTGCAGCTGCTGGGCGGGGAACCAGCCGGGGCGCTCATCGGAGGAGCGGTGCACCGCGGCCGCCATCGCCATCCACGGCGCGATCGGCGCCACCGGAGCATCGGAGCCGAACGCGAGCGGCACCCCTGCCTCGAGCAGGTCGCGCAGCCGGTAGGCGCAGTCCGCCCAGTCGCCCCATGTCTGCATGGTGGCGTCGCGGTCATCCAGCAGATGCACCGGCTGCACGGACGCGGTCACACCGAGGCGGGCCATGCGTGCAACGTCCTGGTCGGTCAGCATCTGTGCGTGTTCGATGCGGGCGGGGATCCCCGCCTGCTGGATCGCGTCGAGGGCGATGTCGGCGGCGGCGTCGCCGATGGCGTGGACGGCGGCGTGCAGGCCGAGGCCGCGGGCACGGCCCAGCAGGTCGTGCAGGTCGTGCAGCGGCACCGCGAGGACACCGCGGCCGTCCCCGTCGGGGGCGCCGTAGGCGTGGCGGCACAGGGCCGATTTGGAGCCGAGGGCGCCGTCCACGATCACCTTCAGCGGACCCATGGTCACCAGCGGGCTGTGGGCGTCGGCGGCGGTGATGGGGGTCCCCGTCGGCCCGGGAACGGATTCCAGGGTGGAGGCGTAGGTGGCGGTGCGGACCCGCAGGCGCGGCGCGCGGCGCGCCCACAGCTCCCAGTTCGCCGCCCACTCCATGTCGACGAGGCCGACGATGCCGCGCTCCAGCGCCTCCGTCTGCATATCCGCGACGCCGCCTTCGAGCCGGTCGGCGATGCCGGGCAGGTCGTCGAGGTGCTCCAGCGCCGTGAACCATTCGTCCTCGCCGACCACACCGCCCTCGGTGGGCAGGCCGAGGCCCGTCAGGGCGGCGGTGTTCATGAGGGCGTGGTGGGCGTCGGACCCGATGAGGACGATCGCGGTAGCGGGGGCCAGGGCGTCCAGTTCGGTGAGGACGCGGCGGGTGAAGGCATCGCCGTGCGGGTCGTCGTCGAAGTCGACGAGGCGGTGGCCGAAGCCGACAAGCGCATCGCCGCTGTGCACCGCGCTGCCGGCGAGCTGAGCGCGGCGGGCAGCGAGCGCCCGGCGGGCGAGGCCGAGCAGATCATCCAGGCTGGTGGCGCCGGAGGTGTCGAGGCGGGAGCGGCCCTGCGCTGTCTGCCCCACATGCACGTGCTGATCCCACAGGCCCGGGATCGCGAACGCCCCCGCCGCATCCACCACCTGTTCACCGCTCGTGCGGCTGAGCCGCTCAGCGATCTCGGTGATCCGGCCGTCGACGATGCGGACGTCCACCGGCGCGGCGGAGCGCGAGTAGGCGGGGGAGGGGCCGACGGGGTCGATCAGTCGGACGGTGCGCAGCAGCATCAGCAGCGGCCGCCGGGACTCAGCGGGTGCGGACCGCGCGGGCGATGGCGCGCCAGCCCAGCAGCAGCGCCGCATTCACCAGGACCGACACGATCACGAAGCTCGTCGCGGTGCCGTCGCCGATGAGGGAGCGGATCACCATTGCGGTCGCGATCTCCACCGCCAGGATCAGCACACCGTGCGGCCACAGGCGGAACGCCGCGGCCTGCACAGCGCTCGCCTCGGCCGCGGCGGGACGGGCCGCGACCGTGCGCCAGCTCTGCGTCACAGCGTGGCCCAGCAGCAGGCCCACCAGGAACGGTGCCCCCACCCGGAACAGGGTGCCGGCGCTGAGCGCCTCACCGTGGGAGAGGATCCCGGCGATGGTGAACGCGATGACGCAGACGATGTCGATCACAACAGCGGTGGCGAAGGTCTTCTTCATGCCCCCACGGTAGCGCCGCGGCTCCCCGGGAGGGAGCGCGCACGCCCGGTGGACGCCGCCCTCGCGCTTCAGCTCACACCCATAGACTTGGCCCATGGCCTTCCACCCCCCTCTGCGCGACGATCTGCGCGGCGACGCCCCCTACGGCGCGCCCCAGATCGATGTCCCTCACCTGATGAACGTGAACGAGAACCCGTTCCCGCCGTCCCCGGAGTTCATCGCGCATCTGCAGGAGGCCGTCGGCCGCGCCGCCACCGGCCTCAACCGCTACCCGGACCGCGAGTTCCTCGACCTGCGCGCCCGCCTCGGCGCCTACCTCGCCGCGGACGCCGATCTGCCCGCCCCGATCCCCGCGGAGCAGATGTGGGTCGCAAACGGCTCCAACGAGATCATGCAGCAGGTCTTCACCGCGTTCGGCGGCCCGGGCCGCCGCGCCCTCGCGTTCGCGCCGCACTATTCGATGTACCCCGAGTACGCCCGCAACACACTCACCGAGTTCGTCACCGAGGAGCGCGGGAGCGCCCCCGGCTTCGAGCTCACCGACCAGATGGTGCTGGCCGGCATCGAGCGGCACGACCCCACGATCGTGCTGCTGACCAGCCCCAACAACCCCACCGGCACCGCGCTCAGCCTCGACCTCGTGCGCACGGCCGCCCGCACCCTGGAGGAGCGCGGAGCGATCCTCGTGGTCGACGAAGCGTACGCGGAGTTCCGCCACGCCGGCGTCCCCTCCGCCCTCAGCGTCCTGGACGAGCACCCGAACCTGATCGTGTCGCGCACAATGGCGAAGGCGTTCGCGCTCGCGGGAGCACGAGTCGGCTACATGGCGGCGCCGCGGCCCCTCGTCGACGCGGTCCGCGTGGTCCGCCTCCCGTACCACCTGTCCGCCATTGCGCAGGCGGTGGCGCACGCCGCCCTCGACTTCACCGATGAGCTCCTCGGCTCCGTCGCGTTCCTCCGGCAGCAGCGCGATGAGCTCGCCGCATTCCTCACCGGCCGCGGCCATGACGTCGCCCAGTCCGATTCCAACTTCATCCTCTTCGGCACCTTCGCGGACCGGCGCGCCGTCTTCGAGGCGCTGCTGCAGCGCGGCGTCCTGATCCGCGAGGTCGGGCCCGACGGGTGGCTGCGCGTCTCCGTCGGCTCCGCAGAGGACAACCAGGCCTTCCGCACCGCACTTGAGGAGATCGATCCCGCATGACCAGCACCGATGACCCCGCGCAGAACCCCAGTCAGCGCGCGCCCCGCACGGCGTCCCTGACGCGCACCACCCGCGAATCCAGCGTTGAGGTGGAGCTCAACCTCGACGGCACCGGCCAGGTCTCCATCGACACCTCCGTGCCGTTCTACGACCACATGCTGACCGCGCTCGGCACCCACAGCTCCTTCGACCTCACCGTCAAGGCGCACGGCGACACCCACATCGACGTCCACCACACCGTGGAGGACACCGCCATCGTGCTCGGGGACGCGTTCCGCGAAGCCCTCGGCGACAAGAAGGGCGTCACCCGCTTCGCCGACGCCTTCGTCCCCCTCGACGAGGCCCTCGCCCACGCCGTGGTGGACCTCTCGGGCCGCCCCTACTGCGTGCACACCGGGGAGCCCGCCGGCCAGGAGTACCACCTGATCGGCGGCCACTTCACCGGCTCCATGACCCGCCATGTGTTCGAATCCTTCGCCCTGCACGCCGGCATCTGCCTGCACATGCGCCTCCTCGCCGGCCGCGACCCTCACCACATCGTGGAAGCGCAGTTCAAGGCGCTGGCGCGGGCGCTGCGCGGCGCCACCGAGTACGATCCGAGGATGACCGATGTCATCCCATCCACCAAGGGAGCACTCTGATGACGCAGTCCCCGCAGGGACCCGATGACAAGGACCGTGTGGACGCGGAGTTCGCCGCGATGATGGAGGGACTGGACTTCGACACGTCCTCCCTCGACGACCCCCTCACCGCCGCCGGCGGACCCGCTGCGGACTCCTCGCAGGCCCAGGACCCGTCGGCCCCCGCCCCCATCGCCATCGTCGCCACCCCGGTCGCGACCGCGAAGGCCCTCGCCGGGGTGATCCGCCTCGCGATGGCCGCGAAGGAGGACCCGTGCGCGCTGCCGACGGGGTCCGCCACCATCGATGCCGACTCCGGTGCCCTCGCCGTCGGCCCCCTCACCGAGGCCGACGCGCACCGCCTCGCCGGCCTCGTCTCCATCGGCCTGCAGCGGCAGGGCGTGGTGCTGTTCTGGCGGCAGGGCGACCGCATGACCGCCACCCGCTACCGCTCCGGTGAGCGGATGGACGACGTCCCTCCCGCGTTCGTGCTCGGCGCCCTCGATTCCCGCGTGGAGGACCTGCTGCTCGGAGCGGAGTCCGTCGCCGAAGCGGAGAACGTGTACGACCCGGCGGAGCTGTCCCGCACCGAGGCCGTGAAGTGGATCGCGACCGGCAGGAAGAGGAAGCGGTGAGCCCCGCCCCCAGCGTCGTGGTCCTCGACCACGGATCCGGCAACGTCCGCTCTGCTGTGCGCGCCCTCGAACACGCCGGCGCCGCCGTGGAGCTGACTGCGGACCCCGTCGCCGCGCTCGAGGCCGACGGGCTCGTGGTCCCCGGCGTCGGCGCATTCGATGCCACGATGCGGCAGCTGCGCGCCGTGGGTGCGCCCCGCATCATCGGGCGCCGCCTCGCCGGTGGCCGCCCCGTCCTCGGCATCTGCGTGGGCCTGCAGGTCATGTTCGATGCCGGCAGCGAGCACGGCATCGAGGCCGACGGGCTCGGCGAATGGCCCGGGCGGGTGGAACGGCTGCAGTCCGCGACCGTCCCCCACATGGGCTGGAACACGATCGACGCCCCCGCCGGAACGCGTCTGTTCGCCGGTGTGGAGGACGAACGGTTCTACTTCGTCCACTCCTACGGTGTGCGCCGCTGGGAGTTCCAGCAGATCAGCGACGCGATGACCCCGCCGCAGGTGACGTGGGCCGAGCACGAGGGCGATCGGTTCATCGCCGCCGTGGAGAACGGCGCACTCTGCGCCACCCAGTTCCACCCGGAGAAGTCCGGGCAGGCCGGCATTCGGGTGCTGCGCAACTGGCTCAGCACTCTGCCGCAGCGAGAAGGCGCCCGCCCCGGTACCGCTGAAGCAGGAGGCGGTGCCGCATGATCCTCGCATTCATCATGCTGTTCGTCGGCGCGATCCTGCTCGGCGGCGCCTGGTCCTTCGCCAAGCAGCGCCACCCGTGGTGGTCCGTCGCCGTGCTCGCCCTCGCCGGTCTGCTGTGCATCGGCGTCTCACTCTTCCGCATCTACCAGTAGCCGCCCCCGCGGCTCCCACGTAAGGAGACCTTCGTGTCCGATTCCCTGATCCTCCTTCCCGCTGTTGACGTCGCCGGAGGGCAGGCCGTCCGCCTCGTCCGCGGTGAAGCCGGCACCGAAACGGTCTACGGCGCCCCCGTCGACGCCGCCCTCTCTTTCCAGCGCCAGGGCGCATCCTGGCTGCACCTCGTGGACCTCGACGCCGCATTCGGCCGCGGCTCCAACGCAGAACTGCTGGAGAAGGTCGTCTCCGAGGTGGACATGAACGTGGAGATGTCCGGCGGCATCCGCGACGACGCCACCCTTGAGCGCGCCCTCGCCACCGGCTGCCGCCGCATCAACCTCGGCACCGCGGCCCTGGAGAACCCCGAGTGGACGGCCGAGGTCATCAAGGAGTACGGCGACCGCGTCGCCGTGGGCCTCGATGTGCGCGGCACCACCCTCGCCGCCCGCGGCTGGACCCGCGAGGGCGGCGAGCTGTTCGAGACCATCGAGCGCCTCAACGAAGCCGGCTGCGCGCGCTATGTGGTCACCGATGTCGCCACCGACGGCATGCTCAGCGGCCCGAACCTCGACCTCATGCGCCGGGTGTGCGAACGGACCGATGCCGCCGTCATCGCCTCCGGCGGCGTCTCCAGTCTCGACGACCTGAAGGCGCTGCGCGACCTCGTGGAGATCGGTGTGGAGGGCGCGATCGTCGGCAAGGCGCTGTACGCGCAGAACTTCACCCTGGAGCAGGCGATCGAGGTGGCCGGCGATCAGCACTGAGCAGCCCCGCCGCGACCAGCCTGACTCATCGGCGCTGCCGGAGCAGGCGGACCAGGTGCGCCGCACGCTGCCCGCCCACTTCACCCAGAAGTCGCATCTGACCGACACCGCTGGCGTGCCGTGGAAGGGGCGCGACTACACCGTCTCCCCGTTCCCCACGGACACGGGCGGCCAGGATCCCCGCATCGCCGCTGCGCTCGCCGCCGTCGACGCGGGGGAGGACCCCCACCATGAGGCGCTCGTGGCGGCGCTGCGCGGGCAGCGGGTGATGGTGCCGATCACCGCGATCGCCACCGACACCGAGGTCACGGCCGACGGGCTCGTCGCCGACAACGCCTCCGACATGGCCGTGGTGAAGATCCAGGCCGGCACTGACATCGCCCTGCCGATCTTCACCGGCACCGAGCAGCTCACCGCGTGGCGCCCGGAGGCGCGGCCCGTGCCGATGGTGATCGAGCAGGCGGCGCAGGCCGCAGTCGCCGAAGGCTGCACCATGCTGATCGTGGACATGGGACGGCCCCGCCCCGTGGTCCTGACCCGCTCTGCACTGTGGGCGCTCGGTCAGGACCGTCCCTGGACCCCGCCGCACGCCGACGACGCTGTGATCAGCGAGATGCGCGGCGCACTGCTGGGAACGGTCCCGCATCTGCGGGATGTGCACCTGCGTCCGCATCCCGAGCGCGAAGTGGACGTGGTGCTGGTGCTGGAGCCGGGGCTGCGCCGCGAGGACCTGCAGGCGATCCTCGGCGGCATCCAGCAGATCCTGGCGTCTTCGCAGCTGATCGCCGAAAGGGTGACCTCGCTGAAGCTGACCGTGACAGGCTGAGGGGTATGAACCTCAGCGCATACAAGGCGGTCCTCGCCCAGCCGAAAGCAGCATCGATCTTCCTGCTGGGGTTCCTGGCGCGCTTCCCGTTCTCCACCACGGGCCTGCTGCTGACCCTGCACTGTGTGCTGACCCTGCACGTGTCGTTCACGCAGGCGGGTCTGCTGGTCACCGCCGCCACCCTCGGTGCCGCGATCTCGGCGCCGTGGCGCGGCCGCCTCCTCGACAAGCAGGGCCTGCGCCGCACTCTGGTGCCGCCGATCATCGTCAACGGCATCGTGTGGATGACCGTGCCGTGGCTGCCGTACGCCGGGGTGCTGCCGCTGGTGTTCCTCGGCGGCCTGTTCTCCATCCCCGTGTTCTCCATCGTCCGCACCTCCCTCGCCGTGATCGTGCCGGCGAGGATGCGGCGCACCGCGTTCGCCCTCGACTCCGTGTTCACCGAGTTCGTGTTCATGACGGGGCCGGCGCTCGCCACCGTCCTGGTGTACTCCGCGGGGTCGCGCCCCACGATGATCCTCGTGGGGGTGCTGATCGTGGCGGCCGGGCTCGGGCTGATGGTGGTGGACCCGCCGCTGCGCACCGACCAGATCATGCTGCCCACGCACCTGTCGGAGCCGCTGGAGACCGCGGAGGCGGCCGCGGCCGCCCACACCGGCGAGTACAACGAACGCCGCGTCTTCGAGGACACGCAGACCGGCGCGATCCCCGTGGTGGGGGACCCGGCGCAGGAGCAGGCGAAGAGCGCGGCCCGCACCGCCCTGCTCAGCTGGGGCGGCATCTCGATCCTGGTGTCCACCGCGGTCGGCTCCATGCTGCTGGTGGCGACCGATGTGGCGTTCGTGGCGCTGCTGCGGGAGATCGGGCAGGAGGGCATGGTGGGCCCGATGGTGTCGATCATGTGCGCCGGCTCCGCGATCGGCGGCATCGTCTACGGCGCGATGAGGACCGACGTGGGCGCCCTGTGGATCCTGCTGCTGATGGGCCTGCTGATCCTGCCGCTGGCGCTCACGCACACCCTGATCCTGCTCATCGTGTTCGCGTTCCTCGCGGGCACCACGATCGCGCCGCTGCTGTCCGCCACGGGTGAGGCGATCGCGCAGAAGGTGCCGGAGGAGGGGCGTTCGGAGGCGATGGGCTGGCACGGCTCATCGCTGACGATCGGCGCCGCGATGGGCGGCCCGATCTTCGGCAGTGTGATCGATGTCTGGGGCGCGAACTGGGGCTTCGGTGCGGCCGGCCTGGTCGCGATCGGCATCGCGGGCGCGGGCCTGATCGCAACGCGCATCCGACGGGTTCGTGTACGGCGCCGGCTCGCCGCGACCGTGCCCGGGCTCAGCTGAACGGGCAGGTCAGCGGACGGGGCCGGTGAACTTCTCGCCCGGCCCCTGGCCCATTTCGTCGGGCACCGGCAGCGCCTCCTGGAACGCCAGCTGCAGGGAGCGCAGACCGTCCCGCAGAGAGCGGGCGTGCTCGTTGCCGAGGTCCGGGGCGCTCGCGGTGATGAGGGCGGCGAGGGCGTTGATGACCTTGCGGGCCTCGTCGAGGTCCTTGTACTGGCCGGTCTCCTCATCCTCCGCCAGGCCCACCTTGATCGCGGCGGCGCTCATCAGGTGGACGGCGGTGGTGGTGATCAGTTCGACTGCGGAGACGTCGGCGATGTCGCGGGTGAAGCCGGAGGCGTCATCGGCGTGCCGGTGGGATGCGCCGTCGGCGCCGGGCTGAGGGGCGCTGCCTGCGCCGGTGTGGTCGGTGCTCATGCGCCCCAGTCTAGGTCGGCGGCACCCGTCGGCCCGCCCGCTGAGCCGGCCGCGCGGCGGTGTGCATCACAGGGTGCTTCAGTTCCTGACGGTTGCTGGTAGAGTTGTCCATCGGAGCACACCTGTTCCCACCAAGTGGAGGCCTACTCCCACCTGGGCGATCGTCACCCGTTTCGGCGGCACAGATCGTCGGGTCAGCGCCCACGGCGCATCGCGAGTCGATGTGCCGTGCGATTCTGAGGCCTCTGCATGAGCAGGGGCCTTTTGCTGTGTGCTCACACCAGAATCGATTGTGAGGAGCAGTCATCAGCGAACAGCGCATCAACGGGCAGATCCGAGTTCCCAAGGTCCTTCTCGTGGGTCCGAACGGCGAGCAGGTCGGTGAAGTCCGCATTGAGGACGCCCTGCGGCTCGCCGCCGAGGCAGACCTCGACCTGGTCGAGGTGGCACCCGGCGCACGCCCGCCGGTCGCCCGCCTCATGGACTACGGCAAGTTCAAGTACGAAGCGAATCTGAAGGCCCGGGAATCCCGGCGGAACCAGGTCAACACCCAGCTGAAGGAAATTCGGATGGGTCTGAAGATCGATACGCATGACTACGAGACCAAGAAGCGCAACGTCGAGAAGTTCCTGTCCGCCGGTGACAAGGTCAAGGTCATGATCCGCTTCCGCGGCCGTGAGCAGTCCCGACCGGAGATGGGCTTCAAGCTGCTGCAGCGGATGGCTGAGGACGTCTCTGAGCTCGGGTTCGTGGAGACGCGCCCCCGCCAGGACGGCCGCACCATGGTGATGGTGATCGGTCCTCACAAGAAGAAGGCTCAGGCACGTGCCGAAGCCCGCAAGCGCAAGAGCGATGCGGAGAAGGCAGCTGCGAAGTCGAACGCCGAGTGACCTCGGCGAGCAACTGAAGGAGAAAAGGCACAATGCCGAAGAACAAGACTCATTCCGGTGCCAAGAAGCGCATCCGCATCACCGGCAAGGGCAAGCTGCAGCGCCAGCGCGCGAACGCCTACCACAAGGCTGAGCACAAGAGCTCGGCCCGCAAGCGCCGCCTCGCCGGCGTGGCCGATGTGGCCAAGGCCGACGTGAAGACCCTCAAGCGCATGCTCGGCCGCTGATCCGGCGCATCGCTCTCAATCTGAACTTCTAAGGAGAACAAAGTGGCACGCGTCAAAAGGTCCGTGAACGCCAAGAAGAAGCGCCGTGAGATCCTCGAAGAGGCCTCCGGCTACCGCGGTCAGCGCTCGCGCCTGTACCGCAAGGCCAAGGAGCAGGTCCTTCACTCGAAGACCTACTCCTTCCAGCACCGTCGCAAGCGCAAGGGCGACTTCCGCCGCCTCTGGATCCAGCGCATCAACGCCGGCGCCCGCGCCAACGGCATGACCTACAACCGCTTCATCCAGGGCCTGAACCTGGCCGGCATCGAGGTCGACCGCCGCATGCTCGCCGAGCTCGCCGTCAACGAGCCCGCTGCCTTCGCCGCCATCGTCGAATCCGCGAAGAACGCCCTGCCCGAGGACGTCAACGCACCCGCAGCCTGATTGCTGCCGCCGATGAGCACCCCAGAACGCCCGGACAGGGCACCAGTGACGTCGACTCGCTCCGATCGAGTCCGCCTGGTCGCCTCACTGTCCGGGCGTTCTGCACGCTCCAAGCACGGACAGTTCCGGGTGGAGGGCCCCCAGGCCGTCCGCTCCCTGCTCGAGGCGCGCGGTGACTGGGCAACCGCCCTGTTCCTCACCGAGGCCGCCCGCACCGACCACCCCGACTTCGTGCGCCTCGCCGCCGAGATCGGCCTGCCCATCACCCCCGTCACCGCCGAAGTGATCACCGCGATGGTCCGCGACCAGGGCCAGCAGTCCGTGGTCAGCCCCCAGGGCGTCATCGCCACCGCCCGCATCGTCGAGACCCCGTGGCTGGAGCTGCTCGAGCGGGCCGCCGGCAGCGGGGGAGAGGCCGACGGATCCCCGGTGACCATCGTCGCCGCCGACCGTCTGCAGGACCCCGGGAATGCCGGTACACTGCTGCGCACAGCCGACGCCTCCGGAGCCGCCGCCGTGTTCTTCGGTGACGGATCCGTGGACCCGTACGCCCCGAAGACCGTCCGCTCCACCGCCGGCAGCCTCTTCCACGTTCCGTTCGCGCGCCGCGTGCCCCTCGCGGACCTGCTCACCGAATGCACCCGTCGGCGCATCACCACCGCCGCCACCAGCGGCTACGCCCACACCAGCCTGTTCAGCACCGACCTGCCCGTCCGCATCGCCTGGCTGATGGGCAACGAAGCGCGCGGCCTCGGCGAGGACCTGCTGCAGCGCGCCGACCTCTCGATCGCGATTCCCCTCTCCGGCCGCGCGGAATCGCTCAACCTCGCCACCGCGGCCGCTCTCTGCCTCTTCGAATCAGCACGCAGACGCTGACTCCGTCGGCCCGTCGGCCACCACCCGGCCGTACCGACACCCACCCCGGTCCCCACAACAGCATTTGGAGGGCTCGATCCCATGCCGGCCATCGGCGCACTGTTCCTTCTCATCGTCATGGTCACCACCGCGGTCGGCCTCGCCGCCACCGGCGCGATCGCCGACACCGCCGCGCTCGGCGTCACCACCGGCCTCATCAAAGGCGGCATGTACCTCGCCATCACCGCCGCGTTCGGCTACGGCTTCACTCTGACGCTGCTGTACCCCGGGGAGGGGCGCACCCGCCGCGCCAAGAAGGGCGACAAGCCGTTCCCGCTCACTGCGGACCAGAACCGCCTGCGCACCGGTGCGCTCCTGGCGAGCCTCGCCACCATCGTCCTCATGGCCGGCACCCTCCTGCTGCGCTACATCGACGCCGCCGGCACCGACTTCTCCCGCCTCGCGTTCTTCGCCTCCAGCACTGACGTCGGCGAGATCAGCGTCAACGGGATCGTCCTGATGGCGATCGCCGCGCTGCTCTTCGCGCTCGGTCGCCGACAGTTCTGGATGGGCTGGGCGATGGCCGCGCTCGTCGCCGCGATCGTCGCGCTCGGCTTCCTCGGCCACGCCGGCGCCTCCATCGACCACAACAACGCCGTCAACGCGATGCTGCTGCACCTGCTCGGCATGGCGCTGTGGCTCGGCCCCCTGCTGGTCCTGGTCCACCTCGCTGCTCGCCGCACTGACGCGGCGGTGATCCGCACCGTGCTGGCGCGGTTCTCCCCGTGGGCCGTGTTCGCCATCGCCTGCCTCGCGTTCTCCGGCCTCGTCAACGGCCTCATCCGCCTGTCCAGCATCAGCGACCTGGTCACCACCGGGTACGGTCTGCTGGTGCTCGCGAAGACGATCGGCCTGGTTGCGATTGCGCTCGCCGGTGCCTCGCAGCGCAGGAAGCTCGTAGCCGATGCCCCGTTCCGCCGCCTCGCGATCGTTGAGATCGCCGTGGCCGCCGCCATCATCGGTCTGTCGATCGCGCTGGGCCGCTCCCAGCCGCCGGTGCCGCAGTTCATCTCCCGCGACAGCGCCGAACTGAAGGTCCTCTCGCTGGTCGGCTTCGAACCGCCCACCGCCCCGTTCGACGTCCCCACCCTGTTCACCCAGTGGCACATCGACTGGCTCGCCCTCGGCTTCTCCCTCACCATCGCCGCGCTGTACATCGCCGGTGTGGTGCGGCTGAAGCGGCGCGGCGATGCCTGGGTGTGGCACCGCACGGCGTTCTTCCTCGCCGGCAGCGCCCTCTTCATCTGGGTGATGAGCGGCGGTCCCGGCACCTACGGCCGCGTCCAGTTCGACGGCCACATGGTGCAGCACATGGCGCTGATGATCATCGTGCCGCCGCTGTGGGTGCTCGGCGCCCCCGTCACGCTGATGTCCCGCGCCGTCACCCCGAGGAGGGACGGGTCCCGCGGCATGCGCGAATGGGTGCTGGCGATCCTCCACTCCAAGTACGGGGACGTGGTGTCCTCCGCGCCCGTGGCCGGGTTCATCTTCGCCGGGTCCCTCGTCGCGTTCTACTTCACGCCCCTGTTCACCTGGGCGATGTTCACGCACGCCGGGCACGCGTTCATGACGATCCACTTCCTGCTGTCCGGGTACCTGTTCGCCTGGGTGATCATCGGTGTGGACCCCTCGCGCCGCCCCATCAACCCGATCCTCAAGCTGGTCACCCTGCTGGTGACGCTGAGCTTCCACGCGTTCTTCGGCCTTGCCGTCATCTCCGCCTCCTGGATCATCGGGGGCGACTGGTACCACGCGCTCGGCATGGCCGATGCCGAGCAGCTGATGTTCTGGCAGAAGCGCGGCGGCTCCATCATGTGGGGCGTGTCCGAAGTGCCGACCCTGCTGTACGCGATCGTGATGACGTGGCAGTGGACCCGCGCGGAGGACCGCACCGCCCGCCAGTACGACCGCAAGGCCGAGCGCGACCAGGGCGCAGAGCTGGAGGCGTACAACGAGTACCTGCGGACGCTGCGGGAGCAGAGCCGCAGCTGATGGCCCGCCCTGGTGCGGCGGTGCTCAGCGGCCGCTGCGGTCAGCGGTGCGGCGGTGCTCAGCAGCCGCTGCGGTCGGCGCTGCGGCGGTAGATCATCGCGAGGATCGCGCCAGAGATGTTGTGCCAGATCGAGAACACCGCGGCTGGAAGTGCGGCGGCCGGGTTCATGTACTGCGCAGCGAGCGTGGCCGCGAGACCCGAGTTCTGCATGCCGACCTCAACGGAGGTGGTGCGGGACGCAGCCTCGCTCTGCTGGGCGAGCTTGGCGGTGCCGTAGCCGAGGAGGTACCCGGCGGCGTTGTGCAGCACCACGGCGGCGAACACGATGAGGCCGGCGCTGACTACGGTGTCGGCGCTGCCCGCCACGACCGCGACCACCACGAGGGAGATTCCGGCGACGGAGATCCACGGCAGGGCCGGCAGAATGCGGTCCACCAGGCGCGGCGCCAACAGGCGGATGAGCAGGCCGCCCACCACCGGAACGAGCACCATCTTCACGATGCTCATGGCCATGGCTGCGGCGTCGACAGGCATGTACGTGCCGGCGAGCCACACGGTGAGCAGCGGGGTGAACAGGGGCGCGAGCAGGGTGGAGATCGAGGTCATCGTCACCGACAGCGCCGTGTCCGCCTTCGCGAGGTAGGAGATGACGTTGGAGCTGGTGCCGCCGGGGGCGCAGCCCACGAGGATGACACCGGCGGCGAGCTCCGGCGGCAGCTGCAGCAACAGGGCCACACCAAGGCCCACCAGCGGCATGATCACGAACTGTGCGAGCACACCGATGAGCACCGGCAAGGGGCGACGCGCCACCAGGGCGAAGTCGGGCAGGGTGAGGGTGAGGCCCATGCCGAACATGATGACGCCGAGGAAGACGGACACCCATGGCGCGAGCGCGAGTCCCACGGGCGGGGCGACGAAGCCGAGGAGGGCGGCGGCGATGATGATCGCGGGGAACACGGTGACGGCGATGCGGGCGGAGCGGTCCTCGCGGGCGCGGGCGGCCGCCGTGGCGCTCCGGGACGCGGGGGAGCCGGGGTCGGTGGGGCCGACGGGGTCGGGATGCGCCGTGGTGCCGCCGGTGGGGCCGACGGAGCGGTCATTGTTCGGGATGGGGTTCGTGGACATGGAGGGAGACTACGTCCCGTGCCCACCATGTGAACGGCGTGTCCGAAGCATGGAAAGCGCGGGCTCCGTCGGCCGACACGGCACGCAGGATGGCCGAACGGACAGGCCATCCGAGTCTTCAGCGGCGACGACCAAATCCGTAGCGTGAATGGTGCGGCCGCAGCCACAACACTTTTCACAAGAAGGATTCTGACGCCATGAATGCAGTCATCCCCGCACCCCTGACCGCCTCACTGTCCGCGCTGTCCGCATCGGTGGACCGTGCGCTCGTCCGCTACGACGCCTGGTACCTCGTGTTCGTCGCCGTGATCCTCGCGCTCGGCGCCACCCTCCTGGCCGGCATGGCCGTGTGGTGCGTCGTCAACCAGAAGGGCACCTTCACCGGCTCATGGCAGTGGGAGAGCGGTGTCAAAGTCAAGATGGAGTGCGCGTGAGCCGGGAATCGGCCCGCTCCCTCTGAGCACCTGACGCTGACGGGTCCTGTCCGAGCACGAGTGACGTCAGGACCCGTCGGCCCCCCTCCTCCCGACCACCGTTCCCGAACCCGCAGGGCGCATCATGACTCTTCGCATCACTGACCTCACCTTCGGCTACACCCCCGTCACCGAAGCGCTTCACGTTCCCTCCCTGCGCGTGGACGCCGGTGAGATCTGCGGACTGATCGGCCCCAACGGCTCAGGGAAGTCCACCCTGGTGAACCTCATCGGCGATGCCCTCGCGCCCCGCACAGGCGCCATCACCGTCAACGGCGCCGACCACGCCTCCAGCGCAGGCCGCGACGACCTCATCGTCCTGTCCAGCAACGAGATCCTCCCGGAGTTCCTCCGCGGCCTCGAGTACATCGAACTGCTCCACCGCATGCACCGCATTCCACTCGACGAGAAGCGTATGGACGCCCTGTTCGAGCGCTACGCCATGGCGGGGCGCCAGCGTGACCTCGTGGAGGACTACTCCCACGGGATGCGCAAGAAGCTGCAGCTCATCGGTGCCCTCATGCTGCAGCGCCCTCTCACCCTCATCGACGAGACCCTCAATGGCGTGGACCTCGACTCCCTGTTCCATGCACGCGAGGACCTCCGCGCCCTCGCCGACGCCGGCAGCGCGATCCTTCTGGTCAGTCATGACTTCCCCCTGCTGGAATCGAGCGCTGAGCGGCTCGTGCTGCTGCGCTCCGGCTTCCTGGAACTGGACCGGCCCATGCCGGATGTGCGCCGCGAGTTTGGCAGCGTGGAAGCACTCGCCCGCACCGCCGTGCTCGCAGCTGATCAGGACGAGCAGCGGGAAGGGGCAGCAGATGCACCCCTCAGCCGCTGAACGCCCCGCCGGACCGGCACTGCGGATCCGCCTGGTGCTGCTGCTCGCCCAGTTCTACGCCCGCTTCATGGTGCGCCGCGTCGTCGCGACTGGGCTGATGGCGAACCCGTCGGCCCGTTGGGGGACGATCCTCACGGGCCTTGCCCTCGTCGCTGTCATGACGGTGGGCGCGTCCCTGTTCCTTCGGCAGATGGCGGGGGCCGACGGGTTCCTGCCCCTCCTGATGGACCTCACCAGCATTTCCATCATCCTGTGGGTCATCATCGCCTTCGCCGTGGTGAAGCTCCTGTTCTCCCGCAGTGCCGGTGTGCTCCGGACGTCTGCGCAGTTGCCGGTGACGGCGAAGGAGCGCGCTGCCGCGCTCATGGTGGTCGAAGCAGGCTTCGTCGCCGCGATCGTCACTGCGGTAACGTTCTCCGGCACCGCCCCCGCCCTCGTCCTGTTCGGGCTCGACGCGGTGGGGCGCGTCCTCACCGGCGTGGTCCTGCCCGCCGCGCTCACCTACCTACTGCTCAACAGTCTGTTCTGCGCGGGCGAGCGGGCTCTGACGGCTCTGGGCTTCGGCCGGCTGAGGGTCCTCATCCTGCTGGTTGTGGTGCTCGGCATGTCGGCCCTGTACTACACCACGGTTCTGCGTCAGACAGTTGCCGTGGCGAACGCGTACACAACTGGGGAGCGCGTGATCGTGGCTCCCGCTGCACTGTCGGCGCTGGCTGATGCGGCGGGATACCCGCTCGCTATCCTCGCCGGCGCGGCGGGGTGCGCGCTGCTGGCCGCACTGTGCCTGGTGCTGTCACCGCGCACCAGGGTGCCGTCCGGCCGGTTCGTTCCGGTGCCCCTCGGCTCGTTCGAGAACGCGTCCGCGGCGCGCATCTTCGCCGCCGCCACGGTCCGCTCGGTGGAGGGACAGCTCGCGATCCTGCTCGGCCTCGCCGCTGGCGCCGCCCTTGCGGTCTCCGGTGCCCCGCCTCTGCTCGGCATGGGCGCGGTGGTCCTGCAGGGCGTCTACGCCTACGAGGGCACTCGGCGCGCCGCGCCGCTCGTGCTGCGCACCCGTTCCCCGCTGAGGCACGCCGCCGTGCTCCTCGGCAGCCAGGTTCTGGTACTGGCGGTGGCGGCGCTGCCGCTGCTGGTGCTCAGCATCGTCATCGGGCAGAGCCTGCAGACCACGGCCCTCGCAGCGGCCGGCCTGGTCAGCGGCACTGTCGTCACCGTTCTCGTCGGGGTGATGGTTCCCCCGGAGAAGGAGAACCCGTTCTCCGTCCTCGTCGGCTTCTCGGTGGTGCTCGTTGTCGGCGTCGGCTCCGTCCTCATGCTCGGCATTGTCCAGGCACCACCGGCTCTCACAGCTTCCCTGATCGTCATCGCCCTGCCGATCCTCTTCTTCACCACCGCTGCGGGTATCCGCATTATCACGGAAAGGACACGTCATGAAGAAGGCACTCCACATCACCAGCCTGCTGTTCGCCGCGGGAATCCTCACCGCGATCATCACGACCGGGGCGCTCCTGTTCGCCATGTTCTCCACCACGGGTGACCAGCAGAGAACCGAAGCCCTCTTCGGCGGGGTCGTATTCGAAACCCATCCCGGTGCAGCCGGCGGCGTGGAAGCCACGATGGGGATCGAGAACCCGTTCGTGATCCTCGGTGTGTTCGCGGTGTGCCTGCTGTTCTGCGTTCTCTTCGATCGGATCGTGCGGGCCCTCGACCGACGCCGGCGATACCTCCTGCAGCAGCAGAGCAGTGACGCACACGGCCGCGCGGACGGCACCGATGCGACGGCACCGCACCCGGATTCGGTGCATGCGCCCCGCTCCACGGCCCCGGGCCGTCCCGTGGATGCCGGTCGCGCACCATCCACCGGCAGCGCCCGGGCATGACCGCCGCCGTGCGCGCCGCGGCGCGCACCGCCGGGGCTGTTCTGCGGCATGCCCTTGCAGCGGGGGCGCCGCTGGCGCTTCTCCTGGTCGCGGCCGGACTCTGGTGGGCTGCGACGGGCGATGTGGGGGTCCTGCGCGCGGTCGGTTCTGTGGCGCAGCTGTTCGCTTTCGCGGTGGCGGCACCGTTCGCTCTGCACGAGGCGGCGCATGCGGCCGCGCTGGCGTGGGGGCGTTCGCCGGACGCACTCCAAGTTGAGGCTCGCCTGCTGCGAGTGTCGGTGCGGCCGACGGGACCGCTCACTGCGGGCAGGGCCCTGGTGACGGCCTGTGCCGGTCCGTGCGCGACGGCCGCTGGGGGAGTGGTGCTGATCGTCGCCGGGGCACCCGGGGTTATTGGGGTCCTGTGGCTGGCGCACCTGCTGATGCTGGTGCCGCCGTTCGGTGATGGTGCCTCAGCTGTGACGGCGGTGCGGGTGGCCAGTCGTGCGCGTCGGGCGGTTCAGGCGCCGTAGCGCGATGAGTCGGGGTTCGCGAGCGAGGGCGTCACCAGGCCCAGTTCAACCGCGCGCACGAGCAGCTGGAGGCGGTCCCGCACCCCGAGCCGGTCATAGGCGCGCGCCAGGTACTGCTTCACCGCACCTTCGGACAAAAACAGGTCAGCGGCGATCTCCCTATTGTTGAGCCCCCGCGCCAGCAGGCGGATCACATCCATCTCGCGGTCGGTGAGCCGCGGTGCCGTGCCAGGCTGCGGCGCGGGCGGGGCCGACGGGAACTGGACGGCGTGATGAGCCAGCAGCTCCACCACGCTGGGTGCCAGCACCATCGTGTCGTCCATGACAGAGGTGACGGCGTCCACGATGAACTCGGGTGAGGAGTCCTTCGCCAGGTAGCCGGAGGCGCCGGCCCGCAGCGCCGGCAGCACCCAGTCCATGTCCACGAACGTGGTGATGGCGACGCAACGAATACCGAGCTCCCTGGAGATGACGCTGATCGCGTCGATCCCATTCATCACCGGCATGTCCAGGTCGATCAGCGCCACATCGGGAGTGTGCTCGCGGCACAGGTCGATCGCCTCGGCCCCGTCGGCTCCCGAGGCGACAGTGCGCACCTCCTCGGAGGCGTCCAGAAGGTCCCCCAGGGCGCGGCGCATCAGCGGCTGATCGTCCGCAACAACAGCTCGGATCATGGCTCCAACCCTACCGGCGGGCCGGACATCGGCGGAGGGGGCCGACGGGGCCCGCCGCAAATATAGCCGAACGGCCATCCGCCTCGCTGGCCGAACGGGCATTCCTCACCGGGTCCGCTCTGACTACCGTGATCGCATGACCCATATGATCACTTCTCTCGCCCTTGCTGTCAGTGCTGTCGCATCCCCCACCCTGCCGGCAGCTCCGTCGACCAGCATTCCTGCCGCTGCAGCCGTCGGCGCGGCCGCCCGTCATGTGCCCACGGGACCCGTGACCGACGCCTTCTGCACGCTCCTGCCGGAGAAGTACCGCCGCTACTGCTGACGCGTGCTAGCGTCGAGCGCATGACCGAGGGGGCAGGGTTCACGGGGAGACGCGCCGGAGCGCTGATGCGCGTTGGGGTCCTCATCTTCTCCGTGTTCCTGGTCATCGACCACCTTGTGGGGCTCGGCCCGATCGGCCGCGCCGACATCATCGGCGTGCTCGGCCTCATCCTCATTGCAGCGGGCTTCTGCCTCGCTGCGTGGGGCCGCAGCACCGTTGGTCTGGCGTCCCTCCTGGTCGGCGCTGCGATCCTGCTGCTGACCACCAACCGGCTTCTGCTGGTGGTGTATCTGCTGGGCGTCGGCATCGTGATCCTCGCGGTCCGAGCGCCGTGGCGCGTCCTCGCTGTCGGCATGGGATGCATCGCCGCCGGAGTCGCTGCGGTCGCGATGGGGAACCCTGCTGACGTCCGCTCAGCGGTCCTCGCCGCGTCCCTGCTCGTCCTTGCGCCCGCCGCCCTGATCGCCGTGCTGATCTCCATGGTGCGCGCGCGGGTCATGGCAGCGGAGAGGACTCAGCGCGACCACCAGCAGCGTGTACAGGATGCTCGGGATGCGGAGCGTCGCGCGATCGCTCGCGACATGCACGACACCGTTGCTCATCAGATGACCGCGGCGTCCCTTGTATCGGGCTCTCGCCTCAAGTCCCAGGATCCGGAGCAGCTGCGCGAGGCGCTGCGAGAGGTGAACGAGCGGTCCCGTGCGGCGCTCGCGGAACTGCGAGTCATGCTGGCCGCGCTGCGCGACCCTCTGGATGATCCGGTGAGGTTCAACCCGCCGCAGCGGGCTGCGCGCACCGCCAGCACGGCGGATGCTCTCGAATCCCACACCTCCTGGCTCGGCACCCTCGGTCACCGAGTCGAGGTGCACGGCCGTCCGGTCGCCTTCGGGCCGCTCTTGGACTCTGCGGAGACAGCCTGCTCCCTATTCCTGCAGGAGGCGCTGACGAATGCCGGCAAGTACGCCGCCACCTCGGAGCCGATCGTCGTGGAGTTCATCGACGGCGGCGGCTTCATCAGAATCGTCGTCACGTCGGCGATGCCTGTGCGGAGCCGACGGGTCGATGAGTCCCTCAGCTCCGGGTACGGTCTGGTGGCGATCCGGCAGCGCGTCCACACGCTCGGTGGCCGTGCGGCGGCCGGTGCGCAGAACGATCACTGGGTGATGAGCATGAGCCTGCCGACCCACCTGTCCCGGATCGACGCCTCCTGATCAGCCTCGATCGAGGCACTGGCGGCGCTGCTCCTCAGACGCCGGCGGCGCGGGCGACGGCATCCGCGATCAGCAGGTCTCCCATCGCGGAACCGAGGTTCTGCACCACCACGAGCCCATCCGGTCGGCCCTTCTGCAGCCACTCGCCCGTGTATGCGGTTGCCTGCGGGTAGTCCGTTCCGAGCTTCATTGCGCGCAGCGTCTCGAACTGCTCGGGGTCGTCGGCGGCGAGGCTCGCCCGCTGTGCGACGGCACGGCCCGCCACCGATGCGTAGTCGAGCGGCAGCAGGGTGGCGTCAGCCTGGATCTCTGCGGGGTCGAGCTCGGAGCCTCGCAGCCCGATCGGGAGGCCGGAGACGATCACGCCGGCGTCGCGCACCGCGGCGGCACGGTCGGTGGTGGTGCGGATCTCGAGGTCGGGGACGTGCTCGGTCGCCCACTGTTCGAATTCGGTGAGGGCTTCGGTCCGACGGGCCCACAGTGTGAGCGGGCCCCGGGCCGTGCGGCCCTGTTCGCGGTCGCGGGCAGCGAGTGCGTCGATGACGCGGGCGTGGGAGCGTGCCTGCACACCGGCGCCGATGAACGTGATGGGGCGGTCGTCGAGCGCGAGGGTGGCGCCGGTGACGGCTGCGGTGCGCAGTGCGGTCAGCTCACCCGCGTCCATGGTGCAGCGGTTCGCGCCGGTGGCGCCGTCGGAGAGCACCATGATGCCGCCGGTCATCGGCCGTCCCTGGGGCGGGTTGGAGGGGGTGATCGTCACCCATTTGATGCCGAGCAGGCCGCGCTCGGGCCAGGACGCCGGCATGGCGTTGGCGAACCCGTCGGCGGTGTCGCCGCCGACATCGTGCGTGACCTGGGTCTTCGGCACAACGGAGCCCTCACCGTTCGCCAGCGCGATCAGCGCCTCGCGCATCAGATCGATCGATTCGGCGGGGGAGGGGAGGAGCTCACGGACCTGGGCGTCAGAGAAATGCTGCATGCCTCCACCGTAACGACGACTCCGGTGTCTGAACCGAACTGCCCAGATCTGGTCGGTTCGCCTGCGTTGGACTCTGGAAGCCCGTAATGTGCCAAGTGCCCCCTGACAAGCGAGCGAAAGCTGAGCCCAGTGATCGAGCAGGCAGAAGACACCCGATCCGGTCGAATCCTGAACTACGACCACGCATCGATCACTCGAGACGCGGTCAGAGAAGAAATCCGAGACTGGCGACTTGCAACGTTCTCGGTAGCATTGCCGATTCCCGACGGGTGGTGCCAACGCGACGAGGAAGGGGGAGACCTCTTCGTTGATCTGTCATACGGAGACAGTGGGTGGATCTCCGAACGCTACCGCGGCTTGGGAAAGGTCGACCTCTACGACCTGGAGCATGAAGTCTCCGAGGCCGAAGCAACCAGCATGGCGCCAGCCGGAACCAAGGGAGCACTCAGTGCGTACATGCAGGCCTTCCCCTCTAGTCCGGAAAACCGTTTCGGCGCGCTGATGGGTGGGGCTGTGCACCAGCCGCCAACCATTCCTTACGAAACTCCGGCCGTTGAACGAGAAGCCCAGTCCTCCTGCTTCACCCTCTACCCGGACCCAGCCGTTTCGGGCTATGCGTTTGATCTGAAGGACGGCGGGAGAATCCAGCTGCGCGCTGCGGAACTTCTCCAATATCGGGAAGCCGAAGCAATTCCGGATCGTCGCATCGTGCACCGGGTCCTCGTGCTCCACGTAGTTGTGGAGCACTGCTCGTCCGCGAGTCTGCAGTCGATTTCGCAGGGCTTGCGCCGTCCCCGGGCCTACGTCGACGTCAACAGGCCCGACGGAATGAAGCCGTTGACCCCGTCGTACCCGAACTCCCTCCACCCCTTGGAGCACTTCTTCGCACTCGTCCAGAACGACCTCGTTGACCATGCCGTCAACCACCAGTCGTTGCGCACCCTGAAGATGAGCCGTGGTGGCTATCTCGAATTGACAAGGTCTGAGTCCCCAGGCCGCGTTGAGGGCGGGACGAGCGCCGAGGCCGTGCCACGCCGAACGAAGCTGGCGACACCTGAGCGGAGCTGCCTGGCCATTCCGGGTTCTGATGTCCCGCCGCCACCGTTCGATCTGCACTTCGATGACGAACGATGCGAATGGTCCGACGCCGAGAAATGGGGGTGGGTGCTGGCGGGCGGACTTGATGAGTTCGCCGAAGTTCTCCCCGCCGGCGCCGACTCCACAGGCGAAGCCGGAACGATCGGGGACTTTCACAGCTGGACGGTGTGGGTCGAAGAAGGCGGAACAGCGTTTGTTCGCCACGACACGAGGGGCACTGTGAAGAAGCTCCACAAGGGGATCGACAAAGCGTACCGAACCGTCGGCGAGACCGTGTTCCTTGTCCTGGCTCAGACCCGGATGGTGGATCTGCTCGTGCTCAATATGCGGGCGTACAGCGCGCTCCAACGGTTTGCGGAAGACCTCGCCGAGATCGACTCGACCGTGTCCGCTGAGGTGGACCCCGGTCCCAGTGGTGCCGAGCATGGCAAAGACGATGAGTCGCGATGGGAGCGGGCGCAGGCGGACCGTCTGCAGAAGCAGATGGACCGGCTGGAGCGCATCGAAGCGGACTTCGTTCTCTTCCGAGACAGGCTGTGGTTCAACTCGATTCCCCGACGCCGAGTCGATACCCAGATCTTCCTCAAGCTGCGAGACCTGATGGGGGTTGATCGCGCCTATGACGACTTCACCGATGAGCTCGAGCTTCGCCACCAGGTGTATTCCACCCAGCACGCTTCCCAACAGATGAAAGATGCGCGCAGGAGAGAGGAAGCACGCCGCCGGTCTGAGGAGAACCGCCAGGCCGAGGCGGAAATCCGTGCAGGGCGCAGTGAACTGTTGAACATCATCATCGGTGTCGTCGGTACAGCCCTTGCGGCTCCAGCTTTTGTGGAGGCGTTCGCTGGTGAACGGTGGGGAGAAGACGAGACCATGGGGTGGTGGGCCGTCGGTGTCACCATCGGGTTGGCTGCCATTGTGGGGCTTGCAGTGTTCTGTCTGGCGCGTTGGCGGCGTCGTCGTCGTGAAGAGAAGGGGCGGCAACAACTCTGCGGCGATGCCAGCGTCAGCAGTACGACACGGAGAAGTGACCCGTTGCCGTGATCTGGCTCTGTCGCCCAATCGCCCCACCCCACCCTTCACCTCAGGTGTTCAGCCCGGTGCGGCCCTTCAGCTTCGCGATGATCGCGCCCACGAGCACGATCGCCATCAGGCCCCACGTGACCAGCACGATCGGTCCGGGCACGAGGGAGGCGAAGGACCCGTAGGCGGCGGTGCCGATCGTGCCTGCGGCGACCAGCCCGCCGACTCCGCGCAGCAGTGTGCGGCGGGTGGGGGTGCGGGAGCCGACGGGTGCTGCCGCGCGTCGATGCGAGGCGGGGGAGCCCGGCCGAGTCCCGGCGGAAGGGAATGACGAGCATCGTATATCGATGCGCAACGGCGTTGCGAACTGGGTCACAGGATGAGTGTCGGGCCGAGCGCCGCGGCCCAGGGCCTTCGTTCCCTGGTGCAGGCCAGTGCCGAGGAATACAGTGGCGGTATGCCCGCCGGCCCCGTCGGCGGGAAGGCTGCGGCGGTGCCGGGCACGGCCTCGTCGCTGCGGCGCAGAGCCGCGCCGCGATGGAGAGGAGACAGCTGTGACCGCCCTGACCCGCGAGAACCTTCAGACCCGCACTCGCCGCGTGGGGGTGTCCTCCACAGCCGGCACGGCCCGTCCGATCCGCATCGTCCACTTGGGCGCCGGTGCGTTCTTCCGCGCCCATGTCGCCTGGGCCACCGACCACGCCGACCCGGAGGGCGAATGGGGCATCGCCGCGTTCACGGGCCGCTCCGCGAAGCAGGCGAACATCCTCACCGACCAGGACGGCCTGTTCACCCTGCTGATCCGCGGCGACCAGGGGGACGACGCGGAGATCATCTCGTCGGTCTCCGCCGCGCATGACGGCGCCGACATCGACGCCCTCACCCGCCTGCTCGCCGACCCGCAGGTGGCGGTGGTGACGGTGACGATCACCCGCGACGGCTACCCCCTCACTGCCGACGACGCTCTGGACACCGAGGACGCCCGGGTGGTGGCGGACCTGACGGCGCTGGCCGACGGATCCGCAGCGCCCGCCGGGCCGCTGGCGCGCCTCGTGCTGGGCCTGCAGGCCCGCATGGACGCCGTTGCGGGCCCGATCGCGGTGGTGCCGTGCGATTCGATCACGAACAGCGGCCCCGTCACGCGCGAGGCGGTCCTCACCTATGCGCGCGCCCGCTCCGGCGAGCTCGCCGACTGGATCAGCCAGAACGTGTCTTTCTGCTCCACCTCGGTGGATCGCACCACCCCGCCGGCCACCGATGAGGACGCACAGGAGGTGCAGGCGGTGACGGGTCTGCGCGACGCCGTGCCGGCGGTGTGCGAACCGTTCTTCTCCTGGATCATCGAAGGGGACTTCCCGGCGGGCCGGCCCGCGTGGGAGAAGGCCGGGGCGGTGTTCACCGATGACCTCGAGCCGTTCGAGCGCAGGCGCGAATGGCTGCACGACGGCGCCGGCATCCTGATGGCGAACCTCGGTCAGCAGCTCGGCTGCGAGTCCCCGGCGGACGCGATGGCCGATGACTTCGTGCACCGCGCGATTAAGCAGTGGTGGAACGAGGCGGAGCGGCACCTGCCGGCGAGTGTGGATGCGCAGGCGTACCGGCATGCGCTCGCGGACAGGTTCGAGAACAGCCGCATCGACCCGGCGCTCGCGGACATGGCGGTGGACTCCCTGCAGAAGCTGAAGGACCGGATCGTGCCGGTGGCGCTGCTGGAGCTGCGCGCCGGCCGGCTCCCGGAGGGGGCACTGACGGCGATCGCCGCGTGGGTGGAGCGCTGGCTGACGGGCTCGGCGGACCCGGATGCCCAGTCCGACCGCATTGAGCGGGCCCTCGCCGGGGTGGATGGGCAGTTCACCTCGGATGTGGACTGGGAGACCGATGCGGAATCAGCGGCGGAGAAGGTGCGGGTGCTTCTGCAGCTGCTGTCGCCGGAGCTGGCGGCGAACCGTCGCGTGGTCGATCATGTGCGCGCTGAGGTGGCGTCCGAACTGAACGGGTGAGCGGGACCCGTCGGCCGCCCGTCAGGACGCGACGGGCAGTTCGATGGTGTCGACGTCCACGTCGAGCATCCACGCGAGCGTGGTGGGCGGCAGCATGCCCTGCAGCACCTGCTGCAGGTGGGCGTTGATCAGCCACCGGGGGAACGTGCGGGCGGAGGAGGCGATGAGCAGGTCCGTCAGCGGGAGGCCCTTCTTCTCCGCGCGTGCGGAGCGTTTGCCGCGGTCGGCTTCGGTGCGGTCCGCTTCGGACTGCAGGCGGAACAGGTCACTGGTGCTCATGGCGAGGTTGCGGCGCACCCGCTTCGGGGTGCGGATCCGCAGCTGCTCGAGGCGGGCGCCGAGCGCCCGCGTGGGCACGCCCCAACGGCGGAGGATGCGGCAGAGAGCGGCGCGGGAGATGCTGTTCCAATCGATGGAGCGCAGTTCGTTCTCCGGCATCAGCAGCTCATCCGCCACGGAGATGACGTCCTGGTCGGTGGGGTTGTCGCGGCCCACGGCGGCCATGGCGAGGTGCATGGCGATGTCCACGTTGGACTGGGTCCAGTCGGCGCTGGTGGGGATGGCGATGATGATGCGGCCCTCCACATCGAGGTGGTGGGGGCGCATGAGTTCGCGGGCGCGGATCACGTCCACGCCGATCTGACCGAGGCGGTTGTCGAGCGCTTCGAGGAACTGAGGGCCCAGGCCCACGCGCAGTTCGTGCGGAGTGCGCGGCAGCGGCGGCGTGGGGTGGATGGTGCCGGACTGGGTGTAGGCATGGCGCAGCTGGTCGAGGAAGACCTCGTCGTCCTCGAACCGGGGCAGCTTCGTGTTCTGCGGGTTCGGCTGGCCGCGCCATTCGCGGCGGTCGGACCTGTCACCGGTGACGAGGTGGCGGAGGTCCGCGCCGAGGAAGTCGGCGATGCGCACCAGCTCCGAGGAGGTGAAGGCGCGCTTGTCGTTCACCGAGCGGGACAGAGCATCCGGTGTCATGTCCACGGAGGCGGCGGTGACCTTCTGCGTCACCTGGGCGGCGCGAATGGCGTCACGGACCCTGCTGCCGATCGTTCCGCCGTGTTCTGTGGTGCGCCCAGAGCTGCTCATGGTCCCAGCATACGAAGCGCAGGTGACGGGCAGGTGAACTCCGATGCTGGTCAGGGCACGGATGTGACCAACCGGATGTGGGATCGTTCACGCACTGACACACGGGCGTGCATCAGAGTTCGCCGCACTCGCCGCCGGCACAGACCCGGCCGCGTGACGCCTCCCGGTCAGGACCCGGCAGTGAGCTCCCGCAGCTGGTTCGCGAACCGGTCCTGGAACTCGCCGGCCCGCGCGTAGGACGTCTGCGTTCCGGCGCGCGTCACCGAATCCGCGGCGTACAGGGTCGCGGTGCGGATCGAGGTTTCGATGTCCCCGGTCTGCACCCACGTGTGGCTGAAGCAGCCGATGAACGCATCGCCCGCACCGGTGGTGTCATGCGCCGCGACCTGCACGCCCTCGATGTGCTCTTCGTGCTCCCCGGTCACCCACAGGGCGCCCTTCGCGCTGAGGGTGACGATGACATGGGTGATGCCCTGCCGCACCAGCACCCGCGCCGCCTTGCGGATGTCGGTCATGTCCTCCACCGGCATGCCCGTCAGCAGCTCCAGCTCCGTCTCGTTCGGGACGAAGAACTGCACCGCCCGGATCCGATCCAGCTCCAGACCGGGGGACGCCGGCGCGGGGTTCAGCAGCACGGGGATGCCGAGCTCCTCACCGAGCGCGATCGCGGCGTACACGGTCTCCAGGGGGATCTCCAGCTGCAGCACGATCAGGTCGCAGCGGGCGATGTCCGCCCGTGCCCGTTCCACATCCGCTGGGGTCAGGTGCGCGTTCGCACCCTTGACGATGATGATCGAGTTGTTCGAATCGGGGTCCACGAAGATCGGTGCCACGCCGCTGGTGGCGTCGGTGCGCAGAACGTGCGTGGTGTCGATGCCGTGGTCGGCGAAGTTCTGCACCGTCGTGTCGGCGAACACGTCGTTGCCTACTCGGGTCACCATGACCACGTCGGATCCGAGGCGGGACGCAGCGATCGCCTGGTTGGCTCCCTTGCCGCCGCATCCGAGGGCGAAGTCGGGCGCCTCCACGGTCTCGCCCTGAGCGGGCATGCGGGAGATGTACGAGATGAGGTCCACCATGTTGGACCCGATGACGGCGATGGCCATGTCAGGACTCCTTGCTGAGGCAGTCGGCGGGGGAGGATTCGAGGCCGGTGCGCACCCGAAACGTGCGGGTCTCACCGGCGCGCAGGCGGATGAGGGTGCCGGCCCGGTCAGCGGCGAGGAACCCTTCGGGGCGGGAGGTTCCCGGCAGTACGAACGCGGCCACCTTCTGGTCCGGGTTGTGGAGGATCCACCGGGTGGCGGTGGGGAACTCGGAGGAGGCGAAGGCGGTGACGAACTGGCCGCCGTTCGGTGCGTCCATCCGGAAGATGAGGTCCTCCCCGTAATGGGGGAGGTCATCGGCGAAGAACACGATCTCCGGGTCGTAGTCCTCCGCGCCCTGCAGGCTCTGCGGGTCCCGTCGGCCGCCCCGCAGCTCCTCGTTGACCTGCTCCCACGCGGGCGTGGGGGTGACGTGCGCGGGCACCGTGTCGCGCAGGCGGAATGCATCGTCCGGAATGGACTGCGTGAAGCGGGCGCCGGGGGAGAACGCGTAGTTCATGTGGCACATGTACTGCAGCGGCATATCGGCGTAGGCGGACAGGTTCGTCACCGTCATCGCGATGTCGAACGTGCTCGCGTCCGCGGTGAGGGTGACCGACGGGGCCGCGAGGTAGTGGTGACCAAAGCCCTTCACGTACTCGCCGTATGAGCGGACGGTCAGCTGGTCCCCGTCGGCCACCAGTTCGGCGGTGTCCAGCGCCATGCAGGCGAACTCGCCGTGCAGCGGGTGGGTGTCCTCCGGGGCGGGGCAGCCCGCGGCGAGCAGTCCCGCATGGAACGCGAAGCAGCCGTAGGTGTCCTCGATGCTGGCGGCGGGGCGCGGCTGGTCGAACATGTTGTCCATGCGGAGGCTGACGCCGTCGAACTCGGCGTCCCAGATGATCTGCCCCATGAACGGCAGCACTTCCACGTGGCCGCGGGAGCTGCGGATCGTGAGGGACTGGATGCCGGTGGGGTAGGTGCGGGCGGTGACCTCGAAGCCGTCGGAGGTGCAGACCACCTGCGGGTCGCTGCGGAACAGGTGGCGCGGCAGGGGGATGGTGAGCGCCATGTCAGAACGCCTCCTCGGTGAGGGATGCGTCCTTCGCGTGGCGGGAGGTGCGGTACTGGGCGATGAAGTAGGTGAGCATCACGGCGAAGCAGACCGCGTTGATGATGAAGCTGAACTGCATGGAGCCGCTCAGGTCCGAGATCAGCCCCTGGACGGCGGGGATGACGGCGCCGCCGATGATCGACATGACGATGATGGCGCCGCCGGTCTCGGTGTAGCGCTTGTCGGTGATCGTGTCGAGGTTGCGGGCGTAGATGGTGGCCCAGCCGGGGCCGAGCAGCGCGGAGGCGACAACGGCGGCGTACACCGCGGTGAAGTTCGGGACCAGCACCACGTACATGACCACGAGGACGCCGAGGGCGCTGTAGATCATCACCACGAGGTCCTCGTTCATGCGGGAGATGAGGAGGTTCGCGATGATCTTGCCGATGAAGAACGCGATGAATGCGGCGATGAGGTAGTTCGCGGCGGTCTTCTCGTTCAGTGTGGTGTCCATGTTGAGGGCGAGGCGGATGGTGAAGGACCACAGGGCGGTCTGCACACCGACGTAGAAGAACTGGGCGATCACGCCGAACACGAACATGCGGTTCTTCAGCAGGTAGGTGAGGGTTTCGCCGACGGGTGCGTGCGCCTTCGCCGCATCCTCATGCTGTGGCTTGCACTTCGGGTACTGGGTGATGGCGATGAGCGCCACGAGGATCACCAGCGCCACGATGATGAGGCGGTACGGGTCGAGGGTGCGGCCGAGCGCGGTCTCGATGATCTGCTGCTTGGTGGCCTCGTCGGGTGCGGCTTCGATGCGGCGGTGGAGGGCGTCGCCGTCGTCGAACACGAGGAACTTGCCGAGGAGTGCGCCGCCGAGGAAGCCGACGGCGGTGAAGGTCTGCGACACGTTCAGCCGCAGGGTGGCGCGGCGCCTCGATCCGATGAGGGAGGAGTAGGTGTTCGCAGAGGTCTCCAGGAAGGACAGGCCGATGGCGATCGCGAACAGGGACGCCAGGAACACGGTGTACGTGCCGACCGTGGAGGCGGGGAAGAACAGCAGGCAGCCGGCGATGTACACGCTCAGGCCGATGAGCAGACCTGCCTTGTAGGAGAAGCGTCGGATGATGCGGGAGGCGGGGATGGCAATGACGAAGTAGCCGCCGTAGAACGCGGACTGCACGAACGCCGAGGCGAAGTCCGAGAGGGTGAAGACCGCTTTGAACTGGGTGATGAGGATGTCGTTCATGGACGCGGCCATGCCCCACATGGGGAAGCAGATGGACAGCAGGATGAACTGGAACATCGGGGTGCGGTCCAGGTAGCCGTTCTTCAGCTGCAGGCTGCGGTCTTTGATCAGCCCCCACGTGGTGTTGGGGGTGCCGCGGTCCTGGTCGGCGGCGGGTGCTGTGGTGGACATCGTCGTCTGCCTTCACTGTTGGGGAGTGCGGCTGCGGCGGGGGTCCGTCGTGCTCGTGCCACTCCGTCGTGGGTGAGGGCCACCACGGTAGAGACACGGGCGGCGGTTCCCAACCGCTGGGCGGCACATTTGTGCCGATCGGTCTCGGCGCGGGCTGTCGGTGATGCCCACCGGTGTCAGGTGTCGAGGAGGGTGCGCGCGGTCTCCACGTCGGTCACGAGGTGGGTGGCGTAGCGGCCGAGCAGCGCCGCCCGGGTGATGGCGGCCTGGCTCTGCCCGCCGGCCACGAGGATCCGAGTTTCGATCTGCCGCAGGGCGGGCAGGGTGAGGCCGGAGGTGAGCTGGCTGCGCATGGGGTCGTGGATGGACCCGTCGGCGGTGAGGTCGCGGCCGAGGAGTGAGCCGACGGGTCCCTCTCCACCGGCGGCGCCGTCGCCGTCTCCGGTCTCGCCGGGGCCGTCGACGCCGAGGACGGCGATCCGCACGGCCCGCTGCTCAGCGAGCACGCCCCGAAGCTCCGGCTCCTGCTCGGCGGCGACCTTCGCCTCAAAGCTGGGGTAGATGAGCGGGCCGGGCGGGCAGGTGACCGGGTAGCCGAGCTGCCGTTGCACGTGGGTGAGGACCGATTCGGGCGGGCAGCAGTGCTCGCGTCCCTGCAGGCTGACCGTGGTGACGCCGGTGAGGCCGTGATGCCGGACGGCGCGGGCCGCTGCTTCGGTTTCGGGTGACCACCAGATGCCGAGGCTGTCCCCGGGGCGGACCTCACCGGTGAGGAGGTGTGCGGCGCCGCGGCCGAGGGAGAGGGCGAGGTCGGTGGGGCCGCGGCCGACGGGGACCACGAGCCGAACATCGCTCAGGCCATAGGTCTGGGTCAGGGCGTGGATCAGGGCTGTGTCGGTTTCGCGGGGGTCTGTGATGACCGTGCGGACGAAGCCCTTGTGCCGCGCGGTACTGAGCAGTTTGGACACGGTGGCGCGATTGACGAACAGGCGCTTGGCCACCTGTTCCTGGGTGGCGCCGGCGTAGTACAGCTTCGCGGCATCCAGGGCGAGCAGGTCGCGGCGCGACAGGCCGTGCGGACGCGCGGGGCTGCTGCTCACGGCTGCTCCTTCCTGCTCGGGGTGCCGGGCCCCACAACTCTACGGCGGGGTGTTCAGCGGGCGGCGGCCGCGCTCGCGGTTGCCCCGCGCGGGTGACCTGTGTCTCAATGGAGGATCCCGTGTCGTCTCCGTGAGGATCCCGCCGTGCAGCTGCTCGACATCGCCGTCATCGTTCTGTACCTCCTTGCCACCGCCTGGCTCGGCCTGAAGCTGTCCGGCAAGCAGACGGGTGTGCGCGACTACTTCCTCGGCAGCCGTGACCTGCCGTGGTGGGCTGTGTGCCTGTCTGTGGTGGCGACGGAGACGAGCGCCCTGACGGTCATCGGCATCCCGGTGATGAGCTACCTCGGGAACATCTCCTACCTGCAGCTGGGGCTCGGCTACATCCTCGGGCGCGTCATTGTGGCGTTCCTGCTGCTGCCGCGCTACTACGACGGTGAGATGGTCACCGCCTACGCCTACCTCGGCAAACGGTTCGGTGAGTCCACGCAGGCCACCGCGGGGATCACGTTCATGGTGACCCGTCTGCTGGCCGACGGGGTCCGCGTCCTCGCCGCGGCGATCCCGCTGAAGGTGATCCTCGACGGGCTGGGAGTGCACGCCAGCTATTTCGTGATCATCGTGGTGCTGGCTCTGGTCACGATCCTGTACACGTTCATCGGCGGCATCCGGGCCGTGGTCTGGGTGGATGTGGCGCAGATGCTGCTGTACGTGGTGGGCGGCATCATCGCACTGGTGGTGGTGACGTCGGCGATCGGCGGCTCGTGGCTGACGGACGCGATCGCCGAGGGCAAGACCCAGCTGCTGGTGCTGGAGGGGAGCCCGATCTCCGGTGCGGATTCGCTGATCCCGTCGCTGATCGGCGGCACCGTGTTCGCGATGGCGTCCCACGGCTCGGACCAGCTGGTGGTGCAGCGGCTGCTGGCGTGCCGGACGAAGGCGGAGGCACAGAAGGCGCTGATCGCATCGGGCGTGGTCGTGGTGGTGCAGTTCGCGGTGTTCCTCGCCGTGGGCCTCGCCCTGTGGGGCTACTACCAGCAGAAGTCGCCGGCCGAGCTGGGGCTGACCCGGGATGACGAGATCTTCCCGCACTTCATCATCGAGGGACTGCCGGCGGGGCTGTCGGGTCTGCTGCTGGCAGGAATCCTGGCGGCGGCGATGTCGACTCTGTCGTCGTCCCTGTCGGCGCTGTCGTCCTCGACGGTGACGGATGTGGTGGCCCGGTTCCGGCGGGATCCGCTGACGGAGGAGCAGGGCCTGCGTGTGGGCCGGTGGGCCACGATCGCGTGGGGTGTCGCGTTCATCCTCCCGGCCACGGTGTTCACCTCGGACGAGGGCAGCATCGTGATCCTCGCGCTCGGCATCGCAGGGATTACGTACGGAGGCCTGCTGGGCGCGTTCATCTTCGGGATCGTGAACAAGCGTGCCCGCGCGGCCGACGCGAACATCGCGTTCGCCGTCGCGGTCGCAGTGAACGCGTTCTTCTTCGTGATGGAGAAGTACGTTGTGGGCGACGTGTGGGTAGCGTGGCAGTGGTACCCGCTGCTGGGCGTGCTCGTCACCTTCGCCGTGGGCGGGCTGCTGTCGCTACGGCGTTCGGCGCCAAGGGCGGCGCGGGGGTGACGACGGGTTCGATGATGCTCTGTCATACACCTTGTCGGCGAGAAGAAAATTGTGGGCGGTTCGCTGCATGGCCCGCTGGTGCGCCATGGTGCCGAGAGCGAAGCGGCGAGCAGCGGAGAGGATCTTCTGATCCTTCAGCAGTCGCTCGAGGTGGTGCGCTGAGTTCACGGTGATCGGGATCGCTGAGTAGGACGCATATTCTGCTGTGCGCGCCCGGCGCAGCCGACGGGGCAGCTCACCGCCGGTGGCGGCGATGTTGAGTGTTGTTTCCAGCCGCCCGGGGGAGCTCCGCCACTCGGTGATGAAGATTCCCTCCACTTTTCCGGTTGTGATGGTCGCGATTCGGCGATAGTCGGGTCGAGACCATGCCATGCAGGTCATCAGCCACCGGTCCGCTTCGAGCAGGCGAGGCTCGGGGACAACGTTTCGGAGATAGATGCTGAGCAACTTGATGACAGTTTCAGCGAATTCCGTTCGTTCCAGTGCAGCGAGCTTCTTCTGGTTGCGGGCGAGCAGAGCATCCGTGCGAAGTGCTGCTCCTGGGCCGAGTGGTGCGTCTGGTGCCCAGGTGGAGTAGGTGCCTTTGATCCATCCGGGCAGGGGGATGGAGAGCGTGTCTTCTCCGATCGATTCGATGATGGAGGGCATGGACATCAGCGCAACGTTGCGCAGAGTATTCCCGGAGGCTTCGTAGTGGGAGATGAGCAGCCGTTCCACCTCGTCGAGGTGGGCTCGGTCAATCGGAGTGAAACGGATCGATTGGATCTGCTGAGGCCATCGCCGTGCATGGTGGGTGTATCGGGTGGCGGCATTGAACGACTGCCCTACGTACATGTCTCCGTTGGTGAAGGTGAGCACGTAGATGCCGCAGGTCGGCAGGTCAGCGGGCCAGCGCGATGCCAACGAGAAGGGGATGCTCGTATCGAATTCGGTCCACTGCAGTCCGGTGACGAGCTCCCTCAGATTCTTCGGGGGGTGCGACATGGGGTGCGCCCTGAGCTCATACTGCTTCGGAGTCGAAGAAGTCTTCGTCGATCCTGAACAGGGTGTATTCGTGCGCTTTCTGGACGGCGACCTCGTAGTCCAGCATGAGGCGGGTGAGCTTGAGCCCGTCGATCAGGATGATGGTGCTGTGGCGGGCCTGCTCGGCGGTTTTCACCGCCTTGGGGAGGAACGTGGAGGTGGTGATGAACACACCTTGGTTAGCGCCTTGTGCCATGAGCGATCCGATGAAGTTGCGCATTTCGACGTCGCCGACCCGGTTGGTGTCGGCGTAGCGCTTCGCTTGGATGTAGATCGATGACAGGCCGAGGGCGTCCTGGCGGATGATGCCGTCGATCCCGCCGTCACCAGACTGACCCATGTGCTGTTTCTCCCCGTGGGCACCGCCGTAACCCATGGCCCAGAGCAGTTCGATGACGGCTTTTTCGAAGAACTCCGGCGATGACTCCTGCAGGCGTTGGCGCAGGATGGTTTCGGTCTGTGCGTTGTACGACCGCTGTGAGGCCGCCATGTGTTCCTCGATACTGGCCTCCGTGGTGGTCTCGGACGAGGGAACAGCAGCGGAGTGCATGCCAGAGGGCTCAGGAGAAGTCGTTTGACGTCGTTCCGCGATCTCCGCCTGGTAGTTCGCCCACTTCGGCCATTCGAGCATGTCCTCTTCGCTGTAGATGGAGAGGTTCCGGCGGTTGACGGACTGTCCGTCTTCGGTGATGCGGTAGTAGCCCCGCTGTGGGCGTTCGAGCAGACCGGCGTATCGGAGACCCGAGCATGCCCAGCCGATGCGGTTGACGTACCGGGGCTGTCCCGATGCGATCGTTTCGGCCCGCGTCTCGGCGTCTAGCCCTCGGAGGTCGGCGACCAGGCGGTGCACGTCGCGGAAAGGGCGAACTTGTCCATCCGCGAGCACTCGAAGAACATCGGGACGGAACTCATCGGTCGTCGGTGTCTTCTCGCTGGTCATCCTTGTCCCCTGATTGAACTGCTGCAGCTGCCGCGTGAACGCGCGGCGGCTCTTGAAGTATAGGTTCAGGCAAGCCCTGTCCTGCCCGGTCCCCGGCGCCAACTTGTTCTGATTGTGGTGCCGGGCCAATAGCCAGCGCAGCGATATGGCTCTTTTCTCTCGGCGAGCCTGCGAGTATGGGCTTTATGACGCAGCAGCCCCGACTAACTCGTTATCCGACTTGTCGGGACGAGTGTGAACCGACGCTCCGTAGCACCCGTCGGCCGCCCACCCGCGGACACAACCCCCGCCCGCACACAGTAGAGCGCCCGGCCCCACCGTGCGGGAGGAACCGGGCGCCCAAACAGCCGTCAGAGCCGGAACATCACTTCTTCTCGATCTTCGGCTTCACATCCTTGTCGTAGATGCCCTGCAGGTTCTTCTGCAGGCCCTCCAGCGACTGCTTCACATCCGCCTTGTCGTTCAGGATCGACGCCACAGCCTTCGCGATCTCCTGATCCGCACCGGGCAGGTACACGCGCGCATAGTCCTGCTTGCGGGTGTGCTCCAGCTGCTTGATCGCCGTCTCGATCTGCGGGGTCTCCTTGATGATCGCGGACATGTCCGAGCTCTTCCGGTTCGGCATGTACCCGGTCGCCGCCGAGAACTGCGCCGTGTTCTCCGGCTCACCCATGAACTTGATGAACTCCGCCGCAGCGAGCTGCTCCTCCGGCTTGATCGCCGCAGGAATGCCCAGGCCGGCGCCGCCCGTCGGGCACACCGGGCCATCAACCGGGCCCGCGGGCAGGAAGCCCACGCCCACATCGAACTTCGCGGCCTCCAGGATGCCCACCAGGGACCCGGTGGAGGCGATCGTCGCCGAACACACCCCACCGGCGAACGAATCCGCCGAATCCGAGGACGCCACCTGCGCCCACTTCTCCTTGTGCACCGAATCCTGCACCCACTGGAACGCCTCCACCGACTTCTCCTCGGTCAGCTTCAGATCCCACTCGTGGGAGTACTCCGCGCCGCGGCCCCACAGCACGTTCTGCAGGGTCCAGCCGGCGTAGCCCGCCAGGTCCGGGTACATGAACGCCGTATCCGCCTCAGTGAGCTTCTTCGACCATTCAGCGAACTCGTCCCACGTCTTCGGGGCGCGGTCCTCCAGGCCGGCGGCCTTGAAGTGGTCACGGTTGTAGTAGAACAGCGGGGTGGAGCGGCCGTACGGCATCGCCCACTGCTTGCCGTCGTACTGGTAGTCCTCCACGAGGGTCTCGCGGTAGTCATCCAGCTGGAAGTCCAGCTGCTTGAGCAGGTTGTCCAGCGGGATGATGTTGCCGTTCATGAAGTAGCGGAACCACCACACGTCGGAGAGCACCACCACGGCGGGCAGACCCGAGTTCGCCGCCTGCGCCGTCTGGAAGCGCTGCGCGATCTCCTCATAGTTCTGGCCGCCGGTCACCAGGTTGACCTCGATGCCGGTCTTGTCCGTGAAGTCCTTGATCAGCTTCGTCTCGATCTCCTTCGCACCGCCCGGGTGGGTGGACCAGAAGTCGATCTTCTTCGCCGGCTTCACGCCCTCGAAGTCCACCTCCTTCGCCTTGTCGTTGGAGGAGTCGCCGCCCACGGTGGGGCCGCCGCAGGCAGCCAGGGCGAACGCGCCGGCGCCGAGGCCGGACAGGGACAGCAGGGTGCGGCGGGACAGGCCCGTGCGCAGAGGTGAGGTCATCGTCAATCTCTTTCGTTTCAGGGTGATGGGTGAGTGATGGATGGAAGGAAGAGTGAAGGTCAGCCGGTGACACTGCCCTGGGTGAGGCCGGAGACGATGTAGCGCTGCAGCATCGCGAAAACCACCAGGATCGGAATGATGATCAGCACCGCGCCGGCCATGAGGATGCCCCAGCCGGACCCGGTGTTGCCCTCGGAGTTGGCCAGCGCAGTCAGGCCGACGGGCAGGGTCATCATGTGCGAATCCGTGACGATGATCAGCGGCCAGATGTAGTCGTTCCATTCGGTCACGATCGTCACCAGCGCCACCGTCGCGATCGAGGGCACCGAGATCGGCACCACCACCCGCCACAGGGACTTCCAGTGGCCTGCGCCGTCCAGGGTCGCGGCCTCCAGGATCGACGGCGGGATCGACAGGAACTGCTGGCGCAGCAAGAACGTTCCGAACGCCGTGCCCAGGCCTGGCACGATGATCCCCCAGTAGGTGTTCACCCCGCCCAGCTGCGCGATCAGCACATAGTTCGGCAGGATCGCCACCTGCGGCGGCACCATCAGCGCCACCAGGATCAGCACGAAGATCACCCGCTTGAACGGGAAGCGCACGAACACCAGGGCGTACGCCGTGAAGATCGCCAGCACGATCTTGATGACGGACCCGATCACCGTCACGATCACGGAGTTCAGGAAGAACCGCGGGATCGGCACCGTGTTCATCGCCGTCCGGTAGTTCGCCAGCGACGGATCCTCCGGCCACACCACCAGGTCCTGCGTGACCAGCTCATGCGGCGACTTGAACGAGGAGATGACCATCCACAGCAGCGGCAGCGCCACCACCAGGGTCGCCATCACCAGAGGGAGGTACCCGCCCACCAGGGTGCCCACGAGGTTCTGCTTCGAGAACGGTCCGGTGTTGCGGTGCCGGTAGCGCTGCGGGGAGCGCCCGCCGACGGGGCCCTGCGAGGCACGGTTCCCCGTGGCGCTGCTGGGGGAGTGGGATGCGGTGGCTGTGCTCATGCGTAGTGCACCTTCTTCTCCACGTAGCGGATCTGGATCACGGTGATCAGCAGCAGGAACACGAACAGGATCACGGCGATAGCGGCGGAGTAGCCGGCGCGGGAGTAGCCGCCGAACGCCTGCAGGTACACCTCGAAGATCATCACGTTCGTGCCGCGGCCCGCCGGGGTCATGATGCGGATGATGTCGAACGCCTGCAGCGAGTTCAGGATCGTGGTGATCAGCAGGAAGAACGTGGTGGGGGACAGCAGCGGAAGCGCGACCGACCAGAAGCGCCGCACCGGGCCCGCACCGTCCAGCTCCGCCGCCTGAAGCACCTCCGTGGGCAGGGACTGCAGGCCGCCCAGGTACACGATCGCGCAGTAGCCGAGGTTCTTCCACACGTACACGATGATCACCATCACGAGCGCCCAGTTCGGGTCGTTCACCCACTGCGGACTCGTCAGCGCCACCTGGCGCAGAACCCAGGCCAGGGCACCGAAGTTCGGGTCGAAGATGAACAGCCACACCAGGCCCACACCCACGCCGGACAGCACGTATGGGGCGAAGATCGCCGTGCGCGCCACGGTGCGTCCCGGCAGCCTCCGGTTCATCGCCACGGCGAACAGCAGACCCAGCACCATCGACCCGCCCACCGTGGCAACGGTGAAGATCAGAGTGATGAGCATGGTGCGGCGCCCGCCCTCACTGGTGAAGAACTCCACGTAGTTGCCGAGCCCGATGAACTCCGCGGTGGTGGAGCCGAGCGTCCAGTCCAGCAGCGAATAGTTCAGGTTCGTCAGCAGCGGCCGGTACGTGAACAGTGCGATGAGGATGAGGTTCGGCGCAGCGAATGCGAGGAACACCCAGAAGTCGCGGCGGGACCGGGCGGAGAAGCGCCGGCGGCGGGCAGGGGCGCCCTCAGCGGCCCCGCGCGCGGCGGGCGTCGAAGCCGGGGCGGCCTGATCGGAGACAGACATGGTCGAGAACCTCGGGGACGAAGAGGAGGGGCTTCCGCGCCGCCCGGGTAGGGCGGTCACGGTCGCATGGGATTCACCGGTTCGCGGTGACTGGCATCATATATAACGCTATCGGCTCAGGTCTGCGCGGGGGTTGTTTCGGGCGTTGACCAGGCTTCATATAACGTTCATTTCAGGAGTGACGCAGATGACTCACATCTCGCCCAGCGGACGCCCGTTGCCACCTGTCACTGCTCATGGTGCCAGCATCCCCGGCACCGACCACATCCTCCAGGACACGTGGGGCAGCACCGGCGGCTGCGCCTGGGTGATCGACGGCGCCACCCGGCGCACCGACTCCGACAACAACGCCGTCGCCGCATGGGTCGCCGACCTCAGCACCCGCATCCGCGACGAGCTCGAGGCGGCGCCCTTCGCCCCGCTCACCACCGTCCTCGAACGCGCCATCGCCTCCGCGGATCGACCCGGCCCGCCCGACGCCCCGCACCCGTCGGGCACCGCCGCCCTCGCCCGGCTCACCGATACGGGCGCGGACGTCCTCGTGCTGTGCGACTCGGGCGTGCTCGTGGGGGAGGAGCTGCTGCGCGATGACCGCCTCGCGAACCTCCGCCGCGACCTCGGCGGCTTCGCCACGATCGACGCTGCGCGCAACGCCGACGGCGGGTTCTGGGTCGCCGGCGGGGAGCCATCGGCCGCGCACCGCGCCGTCACCCGGCACCTGCCCGGGGTGGACCGGGTGATGCTGATGACCGATGGAGTCGCTGACGAGATCGGCCGCCTCATCCCCACCGCCGCTGACGCCTGGGCGCTGCTCGGCCCCGACTCCTCGTCTGACCCCGACCCCACGCCCGATTCCGACCCCGCGTCCGACTCCGGCCTCGGGCCCCGCTCCGGCCTGGTCTCGATCGCGGCGGCGCTGCGCGAGCTCGCCCCGCGCATCATCGACCGCGACGGCCGCTGTGACGACCTCACCGCCGTCATCCTCGCCCGCCCCTCCCAGACTTCAGCAGCATCCCGCACCTGAACGGCGCTCCATACGTGCGGCATTCTGCTGAAGTATGGAAAGAAGAGGGAGGGGCGGGCTATTTCGATTGCGGCGCCCGTCGGCCCAGTGCGACACTGAACCCCATGAACTCCGACCGCACAGCCGACGCCTTCGCCGCAGCCGCCGCCGTCACCTTCCCGCTGTGCCCCGAGGGACCCGTCATCACCCTGCGCCCCGCAGATCTGAAGAGCGATGCCGACGTGGAGCAGATCCTCGACATCGAGATCGCCGACTCCCTCGCCTTCACCGGCGCCGCCGAGAAGCACACCATTGCGCAGCGGCGCGCCCTGCTCCAGTCCAGCCCGATGGCGCACATGCTGCCGGTGGTCGCCGAAATGGAGATGCTCGAGGGCGGCACACAGATCGTGGGCTTCGATACCGTGTTCGCGCCGCGCCTGGACAACACCGACACGATCTTCAGCCACCAGGTCGTGCACCCCGCGATGCGCCGCCAAGGAATCGGCCGCGCCCTCGCCCAGTACGCGCTGGACATCGCCCACGCCACCGGCCGCACGAAGACATCCGTGTTCGCCACCGTTCGCGAAGGCGAGGACATGGACTCGGAAGCGGGTGTGATCCTCGCGCGCCGAGCCGGCCTCAAGCACGTCTCCACCGCCGGAGTGCGCGTCTGCGACCTCCCCATCAGTGAGGACGCCCTCGCCCGCATGCAGGACGCGATCGGGGAGCAGGCCGACGGGTACTCGATCGAGATCGTGCAGGACCCCATCCCCGAGGACCTGCTGGAGGACTGGGGCGCGATGCTCGCCCAGCTCGACATCGACGACCCGGATGAGGACTACGAAGCTGAGGTGCCGACCTACACGCCGGAGCGGATCCGGGCGGCGGAGAAGCGCCGCGCCGATGGCGGCGTCCGTCGGGTCACCGCGATCGCACGGCACATCGAGACGGGCCGCGCCGTCGCCCACACCTATATCGAGTTCTCCGACCACCCGGAGACCACGCTGGCGTGGCAGGAGAACACCCTGGTGATGCCGGAGCATCGCCGGCGGGGGCTTGCTCGCGCGGTGAAGCTCGCCCTGCATCGTGAGCTCGCCAGGATCGCTCCGCACCTGACGCGCATCATCACGTGGAATTCCCACATCAACGACTCGATGATCCACATCAACGAGCAGCTCGGCTACCGGCGCATCGGCAGCGAATACATTTTCCAGGGACCTGTGCCGGAGCGCCTGGACGGCCCGGCGGGGGACAGCCGCGCAGCCTGACGACCGCGCAGTCTGACAGCCGCGGCAGCACCCTGAGGGTCAGCGGACCCTGACGTCCCGGTTCCCGATGGGGTCCTTCAGATCGATCGGGACCACCCCGGTTCTGACCTCGGAGGAAGGGCACGGGTCCCCGGATTCGGCCTGCGGCTCGCCGATGGTCACCACGACCTCGTCGGCGCTCTCCGACACGTGCACCGGCACCCCGACACAGGCGCTCTTAACCGTGTACGGGATGGCGGGGGCCGCCACCGCGAGATCAGTCGAGGCCGGCGGCCCCTCGGTGATGGCCGTCCGCGGGAACCGAAACGTGGTCACCGGAAGGTCCCACAGGTAGGCGGGGTGCTGGGCGTCCGGGTCCACCCTCACCCAGGGGTAGGTCCGGGATGACTCAGCCGGGACTTCGTCCACCGGGATGATGAGCGACGGATCAGCGATCTGCGCCTCATCCGCGTCCAGCTGGAGGTCGTTCTCGATCGTCCCCACTTTCGGGGCGCCCTGTGCCCGCGTGCGTTTCCTCTCTTCCAGGTCGGCGAGCTCCTCCTGTACCTGGCGATCGTGTGCCGCCTTCTCCGCCTCCCGGGCCTGCTCCTTCTGCATGTGTTCGACCGACCATACCCCGCCGGCAATGCTGGCGAGCAGGATGACCACGCCGGTCATGCGATAGAGCTCCACAGCGGCGGGGTTCAGCTTCATCTTCCTGCCCTCGGCGAAGTGCCACGCCTCTTGGTAGTAGAGCGCCGTGCGCGGCGCAATGACCAGGAAGAGACCCACGGCTACGCCGAAGATGCACGCGATCAGCGGGAAGGCGTCAACCGAACTGGAACTGGTGGCTGTGTTCATGCCGTCACAGTATCTACGGGACAGATCGGGCGAAAGGGGCCGAATTCCCCGCACTGCCCATGTCGCTGCCGGCGGCCGGACCCTTGTGATACGGGCACTGGACCTCGAGAACGAACTGGAGCTCGCCGAAGCAGGCCAGCTTATCGCCGCGCCGCCTGACGAAGAGGGCCCGCACTGCATCAGCAGCGCGGGCCCTCATCTCTTCCAGCAGGCAGAGCATCACCGCGGGGCCAAGGGGCCCCGCGCCTCAGTCGTCCTTCAGCCAGCCGTCCTTCCTCGCAGCGTCGACCTCGGCACCGATCGTGGTGGACGGGCCGTGGCCCGTGTTCACCGTCGTCTCGCGCGGCAGCGTGAACAGGCGGCGCTGGATCGTCTCCTCGATCTGCTCCCGGGACGAGAACGACCGGCCGGTCGCCCCGGGACCGCCCTCGAACAGGGTGTCGCCGGAGAACAGCACGTTCTGCGACGGAATGTAGAAGCACACGGAACCGGGGGAGTGGCCCGGGGTGTGGAGGGTGAAGATCTCCGTGTCGTCCAGGGTGAACGTGGAGCCCTCCTGCAGATCCTCATCCCATTCGAGGTCGCCGTGGGTGAGCTTCCAGACCTCTTCGTCGTCCGGGTGCAGCAGCATCGCCGCCTCCAGCTCCTGGGCGAGCTCAGGCGCGAAGCGGACATGGTCATCGTGGGCGTGGGTGAGCAGCAGCGCGAGCACCTCGCGGCCGTCCACGACCTTCTTCACGGCGTCGATGTCGTGCGGGGCGTCGATCACCACGCACTGATCGTCGGTGCCGATCACCCAGATGTTGTTCTCCACCTCATGGGTCTCGCCGTCCAGCGAGAACGTGCCGGCGGCAGTGGAATGGTCGATGCGCAGGGTCATGGCGTGTCTCCTCCTCAGTCCGGGCCTCAGGCCCCATCTCCGTACAGGGCAACAGAGCGCAGCACTTCGCCGCGGCCCATCTTCTCGAACGCCGCTTCGATCGCATCACCGGCGATCGTCTCGGTCACGAACTCATCCAGCGGCAGACGCCCCTGCAGGAACAGGTCCGTCAGGTACGGGAAGTCCCGCTCCGGCAGGCAGTCGCCGTACCAGGAGGACTTCGTGGCGCCGCCGCGGCCGAAGATCTCGATCATGGGCACTTCGAAGGTGTCCGTCGGGTTCGGCACGCCCACCAGGACCACGCGGCCGGCGAGGTCGCGGCCGAAGAACGCCGACTCCAGGGTCTCCGGGCGGGCCACGGCGTCCACCACCACGTCGGCGCCGAAGCCGCCGGTGAGCTCGCGGATCTTCTCAGCCACCTCCTGCGGCTCGAGACCCTTGGTGTTGACGGTGTGGGTGGCGCCGAAGGTCTTCGCCCAGTCGAACTTCCGCTCATCGATGTCGAGCGCGATGATGGTGGTGGCGCCGGCGAGCTTCGCGCCCGCCACGGCAGCGCAGCCCACCCCGCCGAGGCCGATCACGGCAACGGTCTCGCCGCGCTTCACCTCGCCGGTGTTGATGGACGCGCCGATGCCGGCCATCACACCGCAGCCCAGCAGGCCGACGGCTTCCGGGGCGGCATCGGGGTTCACCTTCGTGCACTGCTTCTCATGCACGATGGTCTTCTCCTGGAATGCGCCGATGCCGAGCGCGGCCTCCAGCTTCGTGCCGTCCTCCAGCTCCATCTGCTTTGAGGCGTTGTGGGTGTCGAAGCAGTACTTCGGCTCGCCCTTGCGGCAGGCGCGGCACTGGCCGCAGACGGCGCGCCAGTTCAGCACCACGAAGTCGCCCTTCTCCACATGGGTGACGTCCTCACCGATCTCGGCGACCACGCCCGCGGCCTCATGGCCGAGGAGGAAGGGGAACCCGTCGTGGATGTCGCCCTGACGGTAGGCGAAGTCGGTGTGACAGACCCCGCAGGCCTGCACATCCACGATGACATCGTTCGGGCCGGGGTCCGGCACCACGATGGTGGTCAGTTCGGTGGGCTCCTTCGCAGCTCGGGCGACAACACCGGTCACATTCCAGCTCATGGTGATTCTCCTGTTCTCACGGTGTGCATGGCTCGGTCCTGACCCTATCCGGCCCGTAGGATAAGTGCAGTCACTTCCCACGATGGAGAAAGCGTGTGATTCCGTGAGCCCCACCCAGGAGTTCCCCTCCGAGCAGGAGATCCGAGCGGCTGTGGACGCCGCCCTCGCCGCGATCGGGCAGGCGAGCAGCAGTGCGGAGCTGAAGCAGGTGCGCATCGACCATGTCGGCGACAATGCGCCGCTGTCGATCGCCAACCGCGGCATCCGCGACCTGCCGAAGGAGCAGAAGGCCGCCGCCGGCAAACTGATCGGCGGGTCGAAGGGCCAGGTGCAGAAGGCCCTCGCTGAGCGCCAGCAGCAGATCGCCGCGGAAGAGCTCGAGCAGGCTCTGCGCAGCGAAACGGTGGACGTCACCACCTGGCAGGACCGCCTGCCGCGCGGTGCCCGCCACCCGCTGTCCACCCTGGGGGACCGCATCAGCGATTTCTTCGTCGGGATGGGCTGGGAGATCGCGGAGGGCCCCGAGCTCGAAGCGGAATGGTTCAACTTCGATGCCCTGAACTTCGATGAGGACCACCCGGCGCGCCAGATGCAGGACACGTTCTACGTGGCGCCCGAGGGGTCCGGTCAGGTGCTGCGCACCCACACCTCCCCGGTGCAGGCCCGCACCCTGCTGGAGCGCGGCGTGCCGCTGTACATCGCGTGCCCGGGCCGCGTGTTCCGCACCGACGAGCTGGACGCCACCCACGCGCCCGTGTTCACCCAGGTGGAGGGGCTGGCGATCGACAAGGGCCTGACCATGGCTCACCTGGAGGGGACCCTGAACGAGTTCTCCCGCGCCGTGTTCGGGGGGGAGCCGATCACACGCCTGCGCCCCTCCTACTTCCCGTTCACGGAGCCGAGCGCGGAGATCGACTTCCGCTGCTTCTCCTGCGACGCCCGCGCCGGCATCGACCATGACGCCGACCCGGCCTGCCGGGTGTGCGGCGGCACCGGCTGGATCGAGATGGGCGGCTGCGGCATGGTCAACCCGGCCGTGCTGCGCGCCTGCGGGGTGGACCCGGAGGAGTACCAGGGCTTCGCGTTCGGTCTCGGCATCGAACGCATCCTCATGCTGCGCAGCGCAGTGCCCGACATGCACGACATCGTGGAGGGCGATATCCGCTTCTCCCAGCACTTCGGAACGGAGATCTGAGAATGCCCCGCATCCCCCTGACCTGGCTCGCCGACCATGTGGAGCTGGAGCCCGGTGCCACGGCGGAGAGCGTCGCTGCACGCCTGGTCTCCGTCGGCCTCGAAGAAGAGGAGATCATCCCCGCGCAGGTCACCGGCCCCCTCGTGGTGGGCCGCGTTCTCGACCTCGTGAAGGAGGAGCAGAAGAACGGCAAGACCATCAACTGGGTCCGTGTGGACGTGGGCGATGAGCACAACGAGGAGAAGGACAACCCGAAGGACCCGCAGCCCGGCGAGGAAGTGCCCAGCCGCGGCATCATCTGCGGGGCGCACAACTTCGTGCCCGGGGACCTCGTTGTGGTCTCCCTGCCGGGCACGGTGCTGCCCGGACCGTTCCCGATCGCGGCCCGCAAGACCTACGGCCACATGTCCGACGGCATGATCTGCTCCACCGCGGAGCTCGGCCTCGGCGACGGCATCGGCGACGAGACCAAAGGCATCATCGTGCTCGGCAAGGGCTCCGCCGAAGGCATCGACGCGAAGCCCGGCGATGACGCGATCGCCCTCTTCGGCCTCGGCGAAGAGGTCGTGGACATCAACGTCACGCCCGACCGCGGCTACTGCTTCTCCATGCGCGGTGTCGCCCGCGAATACGGCCACGCCACCGGCGGTGCGTTCACCGACCCGGCGCTCAGCGGCGCCGCAGGGAAGGACTCCCGGCCGACGGATGCCGCCGCCACCAGCGGCCCTGACGGCGAGCCGGTGCCCGTTCAGCTGAAGGACGACTCCCCGATCCGCGGCCAGATCGGCTGCACCGCCTACGTGGCGCAGAAGGTGACGGGGATCGACCCGTCGGCCCCGAGCCCGCGCTGGTTGCAGCAGCGGCTCATCCTCGCCGGCATGCGCCCCATCTCGCTGAGCGTCGACGTCGCGAACTACGTGATGTTGGACCTCGGCCAGCCGCTGCACACCTTCGATGCGGACAAGCTCACCGGTGGGATCACGGTGCGCCGCGCCCGCACGGGCGAAACGCTCACCACCCTCGATGACCAGGAGCGCACCCTGTTCGAGGAGGACCTTGTCATCGCCGATGACTCCGGCGTGATCGCACTCGCCGGCGTCATGGGCGGCGCCTCCACCGAGGCGGGGGAGTCCACGACCAGCGTGCTGCTGGAGGGCGCGTCGTTCTCTCCGATCAGCGTGGCCCGCACGGCCCGCCGCCACCGCCTGCCCTCCGAGGCGTCCAAGCGGTTCGAGCGCGGCGTGGACCCGGCGCTGCCGCAGATCGCGGTGCAGAAGGCCGCCGAGATGCTCGTGGAGTTCGGCGGCGGCACCATCGAACCCCAGCGCACCCATGCCCGCACCGAGGAGCAGCCCGCCCTCGCCCCGATCGAGCTTCCGCTCGGGTTCGCCGAGCGGCTCGTGGGCGTCCAGTACTCCCGTGAGGATGTTGTGGGCCGCCTGGAGCAGATCGGCTGCACAGTGGTCACCTCCTCCACCCCAGCCGAGGGCGGTGAGGAGGTGCTGACGGTGCAGCCGCCCAGCTGGCGACCCGACCTCACGATCCGCGAAGCGCTCGTGGAGGAGATCGCCCGCCTCGTCGGCTACGACCAGATCCCGTCGGTGCTGCCGAAGGCTCCCGGTGGCCGAGGCCTCACCCGCCTGCAGCGCGGACGCCGCGCCGTCCTCACGGCGCTCGCGGAGTCGGGCCTCACCGAGGTGCTGACAGTGCCGTTCACGAGTGAGCAGGTGCTGGATGACCTCCAGGTGCCCGCTGATGATGAGCGCCGCTCAACGGTGCGCCTTCTCAACCCGCTGCAGGACGATCAGCCGCTGATGCGCTCCAGCATCCTCGCGACCCTGCTGCCCGCGGCGCAGCTGAACATCGCGCGCGGTGAGGACGCGGTCGCGCTCACAGAAGCGGGCACCGTGTTCTTCCGCGGCTCCGGTCAGGTGCCGGTTCCGTCGGCCGAGACGCGGCCGACGGATGCTGAACTGGCAGCGATCGATGCTGCCCTTGCGCCGCAGACACGCCGCCTTGCCGGTGTCCTCGCCGGTGCTGTGGCGCCGGAGGGCGTGGCGGGGAAGGCCCGCTCCTGGGACTGGGCGGATGCGATCAGTGCGGTGAAGCGCGCCGCGGACGCCGCCGGTGCACAGGTCGAGGTGGTCCAGGGCGAGATCGCCCCGTTCCACCCGGGCCGCACCGCCGAGATCCGCACCGCAGAGGGCGACCTGCTCGGCCACGCCGGTGAGCTGCACCCGAGCGTCATCAAGGCGTTCAAGCTGCCGGCGGGGGCGTCGGCGTTCGAGATCGACCTGGATGCGCTGATCGAATCGGCCCCCTCGGTTGTGGATGCGGTGCCGGTGTCCACGCTGCCGATCGCGAAGGAGGACTTCGCGTTCGTCGTGGACCAGAACGTGCCGGCATCCGCGGTCCGCGCCGCCATGCTGGTGGGCCTCGGCGATGCCGCGGAGTCCGTGCGGCTGTTCGATGAGTACCGCGGAGACCAGGTCGCCGAGGGGAAGAAGTCGCTGGCGTTCGCGGTGCGTCTGCGTCCGCTGGAGTCCACGCTGAACACGAAGCAGATCGCTCAGCTGCGCCAGCAGGCGATCGATGCTGTGGCTACGGCCATGGGAGGCGAGCTGCGCGCCTGATGCGCTGACGACTCCGCGAGGACCGGGTGGGGGGTGTCCCTATGTTTCGAGTCAAGCCGCGAGAGCGGTCGGCTCGGGGGTAGGGGCGGTTGTCGGTGGCTGGTAGTAGGTGCCGTCGCGGAGCATGGCGTAGATGACGTTGCAGCGG
>NZ_JAKRNG010000010.1:0-77472 GCF_022347125.1 Helcobacillus sp. ACRRO | reverse complement strand
CCCGAGGACCGTCCGATCGACCTGGGGGATGCGAACGCGATCGTGCTGGGCATGGGCACGGTGGGTCGTGCCGCGTACCGTGAGCTGACCGAGGAGTACGGGTACTCCGTGCTCAGTGTGGAGCACGACCACCAGCGCGTGACGGAGATGCGGGCGTCGGGCCTCGGGCACGTCTACGACGAGTAGCCTGCCAGTCCTCCACAGTCGCGTCAGTACCGCTCGGGTTCTCTCGCGGGGATCTGCGAGAATGGCGGCATGCTTTCGCTGACTCCCCCTGCTGCCCGCACCGCTGAGAGCGGACTGTTCATCTCCCTGGAGGGCGGCGACGGCGGCGGCAAGACCACCCAGATGCCGCGCGTGCACGAGTTCCTCTCCAGCCCCGAGAGCCCGTTCGTCGGCTTCTCCTCGGGGGCCGACGGGTCCCGGCCCGGCGGGGCTCCGACCGGCCCGCCGGTGCTGCGGACGAAGGAGCCGGGCGGCAGCGCTCTGGGCGCCGAGCTGCGTTCCCTGATCCTGCATTCGGACCATGTGGCGGACCGCGCGGAGGCGCTGATGTACGCCGCGGACCGCGCCCACCATGTGGAGACGGTGATCCGGCCGCATCTGGACGCCGGCGGGATCGTGCTGACGGACCGGTATCTGGATTCGTCGGTCGCGTACCAAGGGGCGGGCCGCACCCTGCCGGTCGAAGACGTCGAGTCGCTGAGCATGTGGGCGGTGGGCGGTCTGATGCCGAACCTGACGCTGCTGCTGGACATCGCACCTCAGAAGCTGGCGGAGCGCCGCGATGTGGGGACGCATGACCGGCTGGAGCGCGAGGCCCTCGACTTCCATGAGCGCGTCCGTTCCGCGTACCTGGAGCGTGCGGCGAAGGAGCCGGACCGGTGGGCCGTGATCGATGCAGGCGCGGGGATCGATGAGGTCACTGAGCAGCTGCGGGACGCCATCACCGGATGGGCCCGCACGCACGCCGCCGTGGTGGCGGAGAAGCTGGGACAGCTGTGAGCGTGTGGGATGAGGTCGTCGGCCAGCGGGCCGCGATCGAGCAGTTCACGCGGGCCCTCGCCCCCGGCGGGAATCTGGCGCAGGCGTGGCTGATCGCGGGGCCGCCCGGGTCGGGCCGGTCGATTGCGGCGCGGGCGTTCGCGGCGGCGCTGCAGTGCGAGCAGGCCAACGGGTGCGGGCAGTGCCACGCGTGCCGCATGGTCCTCGCGGGGTCCCACGCCGATGTGTCGGTGGTGGCGACGGATACGCTCTCGATCTCGAAGGATGAGGTGCGGTCACTGGTGGCGACTGCGCAGCGCTCCCCCGCGACCGCGCCGTACCGCATCATCATCGTGGAGGATGCGGACCGGATGAGCGCGGGCACGTTCAATGTGCTGCTGAAGGCGATCGAGGAACCGCCGCCGCGGACGATCTGGATGCTGTGCGTGCCGTCGGCGCAGGACATGGCGCAGACGATCCGGTCCCGCTGCCGGCTCGTCACGCTGGTGACACCGGCGCCGGCGGATGTGGCGGACCTGCTTGCGCGCCGGGACGGCGCGGATCCGCAGACGGCGAGCCGGGCGGCGCGGGCAGCGCAGGGCCATATCGGGATTGCGCGCCGGTACGTGCATCAGCCGGAGGCACTGGCTCAGCGCGAGGAGGCGGCGCGGGCGCTGCTGGCGCTGACCAGTGTGGGCGGCGCGGTTGCATATGCGCAGAAGCTGGTGGAGGCGGCGAACGCGGAGGCGAAGGATGAAGCCGACCGGGTGGCGCAGTCGCAGCAGGAGGAGTTCCTGCGCGCCACGGGTCAGGAAGCTGCGGGGCGGATCCCGCCGCAGCTGCGGTCGCAGCTGAAGCAGCTGGAGGATGAGGCGAAGAAGCGCGCCACCCGCATGACCCGCGATGTGATCGACCGGTTCCTGCTGGACATCCATTCGGTGTTCCGCGATGTGCTGACCCTGCAGCTGAATGCGGGCGCGGAGATCATCAACGAGGGTGTGATGGATGCTCTGCAGGCGCGCGCGGAGTACAGCACGCCGGCGTCGAGCCTGGCGATGCTGGATGAGGTGGGGACGGCGCGTGAGCGCATCGGCGGGAACGTGCCGCCGCAGTTGGCGCTGGAGGCGCTGCTGGCTCAGGCCGCGCTCGGCTGAGCGGGGCCCACGGGGTCAGTCCTTCGCCTGGTCTTCGTTCGCGACGTCATCGCGCGTGCTGTCATCGGCCTGGTCGGCCTTCGCGCCATCGGCCTCAGCACCGTCGCGCTTGCCGTCCTCGGCCTTGGCGGCGTCGGCTTTGGCGGCGTCGGCTTTGGCGGCGTCCGCCTTCGCGGCCTTCTCGATCTCCTTCTGCAGGAGCTTCTCGTCGATGATCGACTTCTCCTCGAAGCGATCCACAAAGTCCACTTCGTTGTCGTCGAGAACCGCCGGCGGCAGCTCCTCACCGGTGGATTCGTCACCGGACCGGGTCTCCGAGTGGGCGCCGCAGCCGTACTGCAGGGACACCACGCGACCATCTGCCGGGGACCATTCATTGGTGCACACACCGAACTCCTGGCGCAGCGACCCGGACAGCAGGGACAGGAACCCGCACGAGGAGCAGTGCGCCTGCACCGTGCCGCGGCGGCGACGGTTGGACAGCGGCTTCGGTCCGAAGTCGCTGCCGTGCCAGCGGGTCGCGGCCTCCTCGCGGCCCTCACGGGACAGCACACGGGGGCGCCCCAGGCCCAGCTCCCACTGCACCGCGCGGTCCTCCTCCGCGGCGTCGGTCTGCTCGAAGCCCTGGTCGAGGCGCTCATCGAACTCGCGGTACGGGAGGACGTCGTCGGCTCCCACATCGGAGGGGCGCAGGCGCTCCGCCCACGGCTTCCACTCCGGCGCCAGGAGGGCGTCATCGCCCGGGACCAGCGCGGTCTCGCACACCGTCGGCTGCTTCGCGCGGGGCGCGCGCGCAAGCGTCACGATCCAGTACCAACCGGCGTAGCCCTCGATGGTGGATTCGAACACGTGGGTGACCAGGCGTTCGCCGGTCGCTTCGGCGCGCACATGCGCACCCACCTGTCCTGACTCGGTGACGTCCACGAGCGCCTCAGCGGCCAGGTCAACGGCCGCTGCGCTCACGGCGTCCAGCTTCGCCTTCTTCGTCATGCTCACGCCTCGAAATCGTCGGCAACGGCACGCAGCACGGAGGCGATCTTCTCCGCCTGCTGCTTCTCGGGGTAGCGGCCGCGGCGGAGCGACGTCGAGGCTCCGTCCAGCAGCTGCATGAGGTCCTCAACGATCAGCACCATGTCCTTCGCGGGGGTGCGGCGGTTGCGCGCCACGGACGGGCTGCGCTCCAGGAGCTGAACGGACAGCGCCTGGGGTCCGCGGCGACCGTCGACCATGTCGAACTCGACGCGTGTGCCCGGACGCAGGCTGGTCAGACCATCGGGGAGGACCGAGGCGTTCACGTATACGCTGGTCCGATTCTCGCTGGTGATGAATCCGAAGCCCTTCTCCACATCGAAGAACTTCACTCGTCCCTTGGGCACGTCTCTCGCACTCCTCGTTCTCAGCTCGCCTGCGTCAGCGGTCGCAGGGTTCTGCGCGCGACGCATCTGTGATCGTTGATCCGCTCCAGTCTACCCGGCGGGCCGCCACACCCTGTACGCGGGAACGGGCCTCTCCTCGGTCGGCTCCACCACGAGCGACGGGTCGATCGCCGCCAGCAGACGCCGCAGCAGCCCCGCTGTGAAGCCCCACACGAACGCATCGTCATCCGGGTCGTCCGGGTCCTGCGGCAGATCGTACGCCTCCCCCATGCTGCGGCCCATCGCCCGCGCCCAGCACACCACCGCCGGGTCGCTGAGCGAACCGGGGCCCCGCAGCGGCGGGCACAGCACCCGGTGCACCTCCGCTTCGCTCAGGGTGAGGGAGGCGGGGACCGACGGCATCCACGCGATGACCGGCACCACCCGGATGTCCCGCAGCGCCAGCACCACCGGGGGGAGGGCCCCGAGCACCGTGAAGCGGTCCGCGCTCAGCCCCACCTCCTCCCATGTTTCGCGCACGGCGGTGGCTTCGGCGGTGGCGTCGCCCGGGTCGCGTCGGCCGCCCGGCAGCGCGAACTGGGCCGGCTGGGAGCGCATCGTGTGGGCGCGCTCCTCGATGAGGATCGCGGCGTCGTCCAGGCTGGTGCCGCTGATCAGCGCGAGCACCGCCGAGTCGGATACGGCGCCGTCCTGGGCGGGGACATCAGCCCAGGGGCGCTCGGCGGCGAGGTGGGTGCGCAGGGCGTCGAGGAACGCGGGGACCCCGTCAGGACTGGGCGGAGTGCTCACGCAACCCCCACCTGGGGGCACGCCTCCTGCAGCGGGCAGGCGCCGCAGTCGGGCCGACGCGCCGTGCATACGCGCCGCCCGTGCAGGATCATCTGATGGCTGAGCAGGGTGAGGTCGGTGTCGCCGTCGGCCGCCTCCGCCACCGCGACCACGTCCTTCTCGATCGCCAGGGGGCTCTTCTTCGCGCTCCAGCCGAAGCGCGCGGACAGGCGGCCCACGTGCGTATCAACGGTCAGCAGGGACTGCCCGAACCAATTGCCGCGCACCACGTGGGCCGTCTTGCGGCCCACTCCGGCGAGGGCTTCCAGCGCGTCCTGATCGTCCGGGACCTCGCCGCCGTGGTCGGCGAGCAGCTGCTGGGAGAGCCGGATGACCCGTTCCGCGCGGCGCGCCCCCATGCCCAGGGGGTGAAGGATCTGCGCCACGTGCGCGTGTTCGGCCTCCGCCATCGCCTCGGGCGTGGGATAGGAGCCGAACAGCGCGGGGGTCACCTGGTTGACGCGCACATCGGTGGTCTGCGCGGACAGAACGGTCGCCACCAGCAGTTCGAAGGCGGTGGTGAAGTCCAGTTCGCAGGCGGCGTCGGGGTACAGCTCGTGCAGGACGGTCCGGGCCGTCGGCATGGGCAGAGGGGCGCGGTCCGCGGCGCCGCTCGGAGCGGGCGTGGTCACTGGGAATCTCCGTTCTCTCACCCGTTGATCGATCAGGGGATGTACCCTGTCATGCGTACACCATCACAAGGCTCAGGAGACCATCATCGTGGACGAAAACATCGTACGCTCATCCCCCCTGTTTGCCGCGCTCGACGACGACGGCAAGCAGGCCGTCCTCGACTCGATGACGCAGGAGGACTTCCACCGCGGTTCCGTCATCTTCCGCGAGGGGGATCAGGGCGACCGCCTCTTCATCCTCGGCTCCGGCAAGATCAAGGTGGGCCACGCGTCGGGTGACGGCCGTGAGAACCTCCTCGCCGTGCTCGGCCCGGGCGAGACCCTCGGTGAGCTGTCCCTGTTCGACCCGGCTCCCCGCAACGCCACCGCCACCGCGGTCGCCGAGACCACCCTGTACTCGCTGACCCAGCAGGACCTGTACCGCGTCCTCGCGCAGCGCCCCGAGGTGGCCCGCCACCTGCTCGCCTCGCTCGCACGCCGCCTGCGCAAGACCAACGACTCCCTTGCGGACCTCGTGTTCGCGGACGTTCCCGGTCGCGTGGCGAAGAACCTGCTGGACCTCGCGCAGCGCTTCGGCCGCCAGACCGATGACGGCATCATGGTCTCCCACGGCCTCACGCAGGAGGAGCTCGCCCAGCTGGTCGGCGCTTCCCGTGAGACCGTCAACAAGGCCCTCGCGGACTTCGCGTCCCGCTCCTGGATCCGCCTTGAGGCACGCGCAGTCCTGCTGATCGACATCGAGCGTCTGCGCCGCCGCGCACGCTGACCCAGCACGAAGAAGCGCCCCGCTTCCCTCACGGCGAACCGGTTCCGGTTCGGACGGTGAGGAGACGGGGCGCTTCTCTCTGTCCAGCGGGGTCCGCTGCGAGACAGGGCGCTGCGGCGGGGCCGACGGGGTCGGGGCTGTTCAGTTGCCCGACAGGTACTCGATCGCCGCTTCCACATTGAGAGCGGCCGCGGACCGCAGCTGCGCACGGTGCTCCTCCGGCACGAACGACAGCTGCTCGCCGTACAGGTGCTCCACCGTCTGATCCACCGTCAGGTCCGCCCACATCGCCGCCTGCACCTCCCGGATTCGCGCCTCACGATGCTCGATCAGCGCGCCGAGGTGCTCATGGATCGCCTGCGGGCCCTCGATCTCGTCCCCGTGCCCCGGATGGATGGACACCAGGGTGCCATCGGCCGCCATATCGCGCAGGAAGCCGAGGACATCAAGGTAGGTGCGCAGGGACCCGTCGGCCATGATCACCGACGTGCCGTGCCCGAGAACGGTGTCGCCCGTCAGAAGGCGCCCGCCCGGCAGCAGCAGGCAGAGGGAGTCGCCCGTGTGCCCGGGGGTGCGGATCACCTCCGCGACGGGGTCATCCATCGGGCCGATCAGGTCCGGGATGGGGGTGCTGCGGGGCACGAGGTGGGGGTCGGCGGCCCACACGGGGATCTCACGGCGACCGGACCGCCTCGACGCGGCCGACAGAGCGCGCTGCAGCGCGGCCACACCGTCGGTGTGATCGGCGTGATGGTGCGTGAGCACGATGCCGCCGACCTCATGGGCGCCGGTCGCGACGACCACGTCCAGCAGCTCCTGCAGGTGGTCGCGATCGGCCGGACCGGGGTCCACCACCCACACGGTCTCGCCGCGGGTCAGGAGGTACGAATTGGTTCCGGACAGCGTCATCGGGCCCGCGTTGGACGCGCGGACCCGATGAAGTCCAGTGGTCACCGGAACTCGGCGATGATGTCCACTTCGACGGGGACATTCATCGGCAGAGCGGCGACGCCGACGGCGGCGCGGGCGTGCTGACCGACCTCACCCTCGAACACGCTCCCGATCAGCTCGGACGCGCCGTTGATGACACCGGGCTGGCCGTAGAAGTCGGGGGCGCTGGACACATATCCAGTCAGCTTCACGATGCGGGTGACGCGGTCGAGGTCACCGATCTCCGCCTTGATGGCGGCCAGTGCGTTCAGAGCAGCGGTCTGCGCATGCTCCTTCGCGCTGTCAGCGCTGACCTCGCGGCCGACGGCGCCCTCCTCCGGCACCTCGCCGTTGACCACCGGCAGCTGACCGGAGGTGTACACGAGGTTGCCGACCACGACTGCCGGCACGTATGCGGCCAGCGGCTTCGCAGTCTGGGGCAGGGTCAGGCCGAGTTCGGCGAGGCGCTTCTCAACAGCGCCGGTGGACTGATCGCTCACTGGTCTCCTCCGATGATGGGCCGCTTGAAGTAGGCGACGAGGGATTCGGGGCCCTGCGGGCCCTGGATCACCTGGACGAGCTCCCATCCATCGGAGCCGAAGTTATCCAGAATCGCCTTGGTGTTATGGATGAGCAGGGGCGTGGTCAGGTACTCCCATGTGGTGTGTGCAGTCATACCACCAAGACTACGCGGTCTTCTCGTGAGCGGCTTCGAGGACATCGAGCCAGTCCACCACCCCGGGATGCTGCCGCAGCAGGCGGCGGCGCTCACGCTCGGTCATCCCGCCCCACACACCAAACTCGATCCGGTTGTTCAGCGCATCGGCGAGGCAATGATTGAGGACTGGGCAGCCGCGGCAGAACTGCTTCACACGCTGCTGATCCGCTCCGCGGACGAAGAACTCATCGGGGTCCAGTTGTGCACAGGCGCCTTCGGTGGCCCAGAACCGTTCCTCTGTCGGTGTGCGGACGCTGACTGCCGTCACGGATGTGCTCCTTGGAATCGACACTGATTCGAATGTGACCTACATCCTAGGGAGCTGTGCAGCGTTTTCACAAAACGGGGGCTGCGACTGATTGGAGGACCCGTCGGCCCCGACGCCCCCACGCACCACCCCCACATGGTGTTCACCTCGCGTGCGCGACTGGAGGGGGTCCATTGGGTACTCTGGGTCGCATGGCCCAGACCGAAGCACCGCATCAGCGCCCCGCCGGCGAGCAGCACTCGGTGTCGCTCGCGCTTTCGCAGATCGTCGTCCTGCTCGCGGGGCTTGCAGCGGTGTGCACACTGGCCGGGGTCATGATCGCGGCGCTGTTCCTGCCCGCGGTGGCGCTCACCTCCACCGCCGCAAAGGACGGCGCGGAGCTGTTCGACTCGCTGCCCAGCCAGCTCGAAGTCCAGCCGCTGAACGAGGCGTCCCATATCAAGGCGTCCGACGGCACCCTTCTGGCCACCTTCTACTCCGAGAACCGCATCATGGTCCCGCTGGAGGAGGTGTCCCCCCACCTGCAGCACGCTGTGATCGCCGTGGAGGACCGCCGCTTCTACGAGCACCAGGGCGTGGACGCCAAGGGCACGCTGCGCGCCCTGGCCTCCAACGCGCGCGGCGGTGACACGCAGGGCGCGTCCACCCTCACCCAGCAGTACGTGAAGAACGCACTGCTGGCCGACGCCATGCAGCGCGGCGACAAAGAGGCCATGAAGAAGGCGACCGAGCAGTCCTATTCGCGCAAGCTGCGCGAAGCGAAGCTCGCGATCTCCGTGGAGAAGCGGCTGTCGAAGGAGGAGATCCTCGCGGGGTACCTCAACGCCGCCCAGTTCGGGCCGTCGCAGTACGGAGTGGAGACCGCCGCCCAGCACTACTTCTCCAAGAGCGCCAAGGACCTCAACCCGGGCGAGTCCGCCCTGCTGGCGGGCGTCACGAACGCACCGAACTACTATGACCCCGTCGCGCACCCGAAGAACGCGAAGAAGCGTCGCAACGAGATCCTCCGCAAGATGCGGGCCGAGGACTACATCAGTGACGCGGAGCTGAAGAAGTACTCCGAGCAGCCCATCAAGGACATGCTCAAGGTCAAGAACATCACCGCCGGCTGTGCGGACGCGGAGGGCTCCGGCTTCTTCTGCGACTACGTCACGAAGTCCCTGCTGAGCGACCCGGCGTTCGCGCCCACGTTCGAAGAGCGCCGCAAGCTGCTGTACGGCGGCGGACTCACCATCACCACCACGCTCGACCCGAAGCGCCAGAAGATCGCCGAGGACGTGGTGAACCGCCGCGTCCCCGCCGAGCACTCCAACGGCTTCGGCCACACCGTCGTGAGCGTGGAGCCGGGCACCGGCAAGATCCTGACCATGGCGCAGAACCGCGTGTACAACCCGCGCCAGGACGCCAAGGAGAACGAGACGTCCCTGAACTTCAACGCCCCCAAGCACATGGGCGGCGGCAGCGGCTTCCCCGTGGGCTCCACGTTCAAGCCGTTCGTGCTGACCACCTATCTGCAGCAGGGCGGGTCCATCTGGGACACGGTCGCCACGAACCGCGAAGTGTTCCGCGAGTTCCCCGCGAAGTGCCTCGGCTCAGGCCGCTGGTTCGAAGGTGCCGGATGGAACCCGGACAACGCCGTGAGCGTCACGCTGCCTCCGAACCAGACCGTTCTGGACGCCACGAAGTTCTCGGTGAACACCTCCTACGCCCGCATCGCTCACCGCTCGGACCTGTGCGAGATCGCCGACACGGCCCGCTCCATGGGCGCCGTCCCGGCGTACTGGGACACCTCCAAGAAGGAGAACCTCAACGTCCCCGTGGAGGACATGTACAAGACGGACCTCTCCCCCGCCGTGCTGGCGCTCGGCGAGCTGAACATCTCCGCCCTGGACATGGCCGCCGCCTACGCGACCTACCCGGCCGGCGGCAAGTTCTGCCGCCCGGTGGCGATCACCTCGGTCACCAACCGCAAGGGTGAGGAGCTGCCGATCACCGGCGGCGAGTGCAAGGACGTCATCAAGCCGGAAGTGGCGGACGCGATGTCGTGGACGCTCATGCAGGACCTCTCCGACCCGAAGGCGACCGGTAAGGGCATGACCATCCCCGGCCACGACGCCGGCGGCAAAACCGGAACCTCCGGCAGCCAGTTCCACACGTGGTACGTGGGCTTCACCGGCCAGGAGTCGACCGCTGTGTGGTTCGGCAACCCGACCTCCAATACCCGCCCGGGTGGGTTCAACGTGGACGGTCAGCCGCTCCGCCGCGGTCACGTGTGGGGCAACACGGTGTCCCTGCCGACCTGGCATGAATACATGAAGCGCTCACATGAGGGCCTGCCGAACAAGCCGTTCCCGCCGGAGCCTCCGAAGCCAGATGCAGCGGAGAAGAAGCAGGACGCGCAGGAGCGCGCCGCACAGGAGAAGCAGGTGGAGCAGGAATCCGGCGGCAAGAAGCCGACGGGTCCCGATGCCGCCGAAGGCGACACCACCGCCCCGGGCCAGGAGGGCGACTGATCATGACGGGCCTGCCCCTCTCCCGTTCGCCGCTGGGCATTGCGGCGACCGCTGTCGGCGCGGCAGGGTTCGCTGTCGCTGCTGGTGCGCACGTGTGGGCTCGGCACATCGAGCCGAACCTGTTCGAGGTGCGGGAGCTGTCCCTCCCGGTGCTGCCGACGGGTGCCGGCCGCCTGCGGGTCCTGCACATCTCCGACATCCACCTCGCCGTGGGACAGGAGCGCAAGATCGAGTTCCTGCGCTATCTCGCCACCATGAAGCCGGACCTGGTGGTGAACACCGGTGACAACGTCTCCAGCGCCGCCGCGATCCCCGTGCTGCTGGATGCGCTGGGGCCGCTGCTGGAGCGTCCGGGCGTGTTCGTGAACGGCTCGAACGACAAGTACGCGGCCGGCAAGCGCAACGTGTTCCGGTACTTCCTGCCCGACCCTCGCGAGGAGGGCGGTCCGAAGGATCCGCCGCTGCCGACGGAGCAGATGACCGACGCGTTCACCGCGGCAGGCTGGCTCGAGCTCAACAATGCGCGTGGCACACTGCAGATGTCCGGCTGCGACGTTGACTTCGTCGGCGTGGATGATCCGCACCTGGACCATGACGAGTTCCCGGCGCCCGATGGTCGCGGGGACTCCGTCGGCCAGCCCTCCCCCGCCGGCGACGTCGCAGCCCAGGGGCGTCCGCGCCTGCGGGTCGGGGTGATGCATGCGCCGTATCAGCGGGTCATCCGCGAGATGGTGGAGGACGGCTCCGATGTGCTGTTCGCCGGGCACACCCACGGCGGCCAGTTGGCCCTGCCGTGGTTCGGTGCACTGGTGACGAACTGCGACCTGCACCGGTCGCAGGCGAAGGGCGTGTCGATGCACCACGGTGTGCCGCTGCATGTCAGCGGTGGCCTCGGCGCGAACCCGTTCTACAACATGCGGATGTTCAACCGCCCCGAAGCGACCCTGCTGACGCTCAAGCAGCGCCGCGCCTGAGGCCCGCTCGCCGCTGCCGCCCCCCCCCCACGTGCACCAGAGGGTGTCGGAGCGCACGCTGATGCGAGTGAGTGGTCACACTCACTCGGCGCCGATTCGCGCCGCTGCAGGGGGACATGTACAGTTGAGGGGTCCGTGTGAGCGGACGGTCACGGGGTGTGGCGCAGCTTGGTAGCGCGCTTCGTTCGGGACGAAGAGGTCGCAGGTTCAAATCCTGTCACCCCGACCAGTACAGGCCTATTCAATCCTGTGGGCTGAGTAGGCCGGTGAAGTGCTACAGATGAGGAGCCTTCCGCAGAAATGCGGGAGGCTCCTTTTCTTTTCCCGACGTGCTTCGTGCTGGCCTGCTGCGCTGTTGGCGCAGTGTCGTAAGCGGTGCTGGGTGCGCCATTCGTGGAGCGTGGCGCTAGCCTCGGTGCGTTCGCTGGTGGTCGTGAGGTCGTCGTCGGTGATGCTCACGTTGATGCGGCTGAACGGTGCTGCGAGCAGGTCGCGACGGATCGTGTCGGGGACGCCCTGGTAGAGGTCGCCGGAGCGTTCGAGCAGATCGACGTAGGCGAAGACCTTCTCGACGCCGTGGTGGATGCGCTCGGCGGCGCGCGAGAGCTTTTCCTCGGGCGCGCCTTTTTGCAGGGCGACGGCTTCGAGGCGTTCGCGGAGTTTCGCACTGTTCAGGGTGCCGTCCGCGGCGAGGTCTGCGACGGCGTTCTCGACGGCTTCGAGCGGCACGGTGCACATGGTGCAGAGGCTGCGCTGTTTCGCGGTGCAGACGTAGTACTCGTAGGTGCCGCCGTTGCCGTGGTGCTGGGAGCAGACGAGCCTGGAGTCGCGCCCGTCTGCTGTGCATCCGGCGCAGTACAGGAGGCCGCGCAAATAGTGGAAATGGATGCGGTCACGATCCCCGCGCCGGTTGCGTCCGTCGAGAATCTTCTGCACCGCCAGGAAGACTTCTTTCTCGATGAGTGGCGTGTGCCTGCCGGGGTACAGCGTGCCCTTGTAGCGGATCACGCCGGTGTAGTACCGGTGGCGCAGAATCTTCGCCAACTGGCTGCTGGACAGCGGTCGTGCGGGGCACTTCGCCGAGGGCCGGGTGGTGAGCCCCTGGTTTTCGAGCATGGCCTGGAGCTGCGTGATTGAGTACTGGCCGGTCGCGTACTGCACGAACGCCCACACGATCAGCGGTGCGCGTTCTTCATCGACGTCGATGGTGTTCACGAGGCGCCCGTTGAAGTCTTTACGGACGTTGAGATAGCCGAGCTTCGCGCGTCCGACCGAGCCGCCGCGCTCGACCTTGTGGACCATCTTGATCTTGATGTCCTCTCCGCTCATGCGAACCTGGAGTTCGTTGACGACATCGGTGATTGCTTCCATCGCGTCGCCCATGCAGTCCTCGCCGAAGTCAGTTTCAGATCACGCAGGAGGATCGCGAGGAATTCGAGCAGCTGATCGTGGGGATCGCACAGCACGTGAGGCTGTTCGGGGAACCTATCCCTCGAGATGTCTTGGCAGTGAAGGGATTCGCATCGAACTAAGAGGTCAAACTCCGTAGTTTTCACAACACCACCACTGGCAGAAGCGCCGCCAACAAGGTGCTGACCGTCCGCACCCGCGAGGAAACCCGAGCACAGCTCGAAGTCCTCGCCGAACGAACTCAACGAGCGCAGCGTGACCGAGGAAACCCGGATCGCGCTGGAGTACTGGGTCGAGAAGTCCAAGACCGACCCAGTTGTGCTCGAACGGGCGGAACAGGTGCGCGACAAGATCGAACGCGAGGCTGAGACGAAGCGCAACGCAATCGCGGCCGTTCTCGGAAGCAGCGGAGTTAGGTCTGCTTCCACATCACCTAAGCAGGCATCTGCCTGATCATGCAGGGGAGGTCAGGTCAAGGAGCACGAACTGTCACAGTCGTGCCCAGACCTGCCGCCCCCTCATCGAGCCAGTTGAAAGCCACCGAGCCGCTCGGAGAGCGTGCCCCGAGCGCGGTGAGCGAGCACAGGTCGGCGTCGTGAGAACGAATAGCGAGGGGAAGACCGAAAGCACCTTAACAATCGTCAGGCTCTCCCTTGTAGTCAGTCGTAAAACATGAAAGAGTCGTCACACACAACGCACGCGGCAAAGACGAAGGGCACAGACTCGATGATAAATGACGCCGCAGCCACGGGGACGGCCCGCAGCTTCACCGGCTTGATTCATCGGCATCCGTTGCTGTCCTTCTTCACACTTGCGTATCTCGGCTCTTGGCTCGCGTGGAGCCCGTGGTGGCTCTCATCGAACGGGCTGGGCCTCTTCTCCTACGAGTTGCCGTTCAGGGCGATTGCGGGCATCAACCAGCTCGGAATGTTCGCCGGGCCGTTCATTGCAGCATTCCTCGTGACACACATCATTGAAGGTCGCGACGGTGTGAAGCGGCTGTGGCACACCATCACTCAGTGGCGCGTAAAGAAGCTTGCATATGTGCTCGCGCTTCTTGTTATCCCCGCGGCAATTATCGGATGCTATTTCCTTCTTCCTGGTGGGCTGTCGATTGGAGAAGCTGTCTCCTTCAGCGTAGTGGGGACGCTCGCAAGCACATTCTTCATCTATCTTCTCGGTGGCCCTTTCCAAGAGGAGCCGGGATGGCGAGGCTTCGCACTTCCTCGCTTGCAGAACATGTTTCATCCGATCGTGGCCGCGCTGGTTCTTGGCGTGGTGCACTGCTTCTGGCACACACCGCTGTTCTTTACTGAGGAGTGGGACACTGCCCGGAGCGACCTCGGTCAGCTCGTTGCATATCTCGTTCTTGTCGTGAGCCTGTCGGTCGTTCTGTCGTGGCTTGTCAACGCGGCGCGTGGGAGTGTGCTGGTGGCAATCCTCGGCCACAACACCGTTAACTGGGCGCTGTTCGTTGTTGCAACCTTGACCGGAGAGGCAGTGGCCAACAACTGGCCGGCCGCCATCGGCATGACCGCGATTGCCGCCCTTGCGATTATTGTGACGCACGGCCGGCTCGGCTACAAGCGCGACTAATCGCGGCTCGGTCTACTGTGGTGTGTTTACCCGAGTTCGGGTCTGACAGCGCGGAGAAACAGAGCCATGCTGTTGTCTATTTGACTACAGTCTGCGCCTTGCCAGTGACGCAGTATCCGTTCATAATCGACGTCACAATGACAGCGCGATCTACCGTAGGCGTGTCCTCACCAGGCCCTGACCCTGCGAACCATTCTGGAATCGTTCTTGACTCGAAACTTCTACCCCTTGAAAATGAACAGGAAAAACTGCGAGCAATGAGCCACGATGACGCGGCAGCATACGCCGAGGGCACTAAGGATCAATCAGTTCGCCTCTATGCCCACCTGCCGCAAGCCTAGTACTCTTCGATGTGAATAAAAACGGAGCCGAAGTTGGCTTCTGGCTCCACCCCAATCACCGAGGCGAAGGGCTGACCAGCGCCGCTCTAAAACTTGCCGTGGAGTTCATTGGAAAAAGTCCTATCCCGAACCTCACAGCACGGACTATTCCAGAAAACACCGCGTCTCAGCGAGTATTGGAGCGGGCAGGCTTCGAACTTGTAGACCGAAATGTGAGCGCTGCCCCATCAGGCAAGGAAGTCGAACCACTGAACTACCAACGAAGCACCCAGGTCTAAGAATCTCCCGAACAGTATTGCGAACGTAGTCGTGTGTTCGCCCGCTTCGTAGCGATCCACCACCTCCTGGCGCTGTTCGGGCCTAAGGCGCGTCCACTTCCGGTGATGTTGAGGTGCCGTGGTATAAGCCGGTCGATCACCGGAACTGCACAGAATCTCGCGGATCTGAGTGACGCTGACCCCTGTTCCATATTTGTTTGAACAGAGAAGAATAAGGGCGACCATGTGACTGCACGAACCATCGCTCGTTGATGAGTCGGACAGCGGTCAGAGAGAAGAGGCCCGGGAGACCGGGGCTCTTCTTCTTTGCTGCTGCGCCTGCCAGGGCGAGCGGCACCCGTCGGCCCCCATCCCCCACCCTCACGACGATCGGTGTGCGCATTCGGGCTTTTCCGCCGCCGAATCCCGAACGCGCAGACGAATCGTTCCCGCACCGCGTTTCGGGAATGTGCGCGGGCACACAGCCTGGCCTGCCAGAATCGGCGCATGAACGATTCGCGCATCCCCGCCCGTCTGCCGCTCCTCCCCGCCCCCGACTCCGCACTGTGGATGCGCGAGGACTGGGTAGCCACGGACCCGTTCGAGGAGGTGTCCGTCGGCCTCAACAGCGACCTCGACGCCGACGAATACTCCATCACCATCAACCCGACGGGCGCCTCCATCACCGCCGGCAGTGACAGCGCCCTCGCCGACGGCCGCAACGCCTTCGCCCAGATCGTGCTGTCCGCCCGCGCCGCCACCGGCGCCCTCACCGGGGAAGTCGCGATCCCCGGGGTGGTGATCTCGGATCGTCCGCTGCATGCCTGGCGCGGACTGATGCTCGATGTGGCGCGGCACTTCCGCCCCATCCACGAGCTGAAGACGATCATCGAAGCGATGGCGATCTTCCGCCTCAACGTTCTGCACCTGCACCTGACCGACGACCAGGGGTGGCGGTTCGAGGTGCGCAGCTACCCGCGGCTCACCGAGGTGGGCGCGTGGCGCGACGCGACGGTCGTCGGCAAGCCGACGTTCACCGACGCCGATGAGTACGTTCAGGAGCGCCACGGCGGCTTCTACACGCAGGCCGAGCTGCGAATGCTCGATGACTACGCGGCCGACTTCGGCATCCGGATCGTCCCGGAGATCGACCTGCCCGGCCATGTGCAGGCGGCCGTCGCCGCCTACCCGGAGCTCGGCAACGACCCGCAGCGGCAGCTGAAGGTCCGAGAGACCTGGGGCATCTCCGAGCACATCCTCGGGGTGTCGGATGCGTCGATCGCGTTCATTCGCGACGTGGTGCAGCAGGCGGCGCAGGTGTTCTCCTCCCCGTACGTCCACATCGGCGGTGACGAGGTGCCGATGACCGAGTGGGAGCACAACCCCCAGGTGCCGGAGCGCCTGGAGGAGTGGGGTCTGGAGCGCCTTGAAGCGCTGCAGGGCCATCTGATGGGCATGGCGGTGGATGAGCTGCAGAAGGCGGGCAAGACCGCGGTCGTGTGGGATGAGGCGCTGGAGCGCCACGTCCCGGACGGTGTCGTGGTGATGAACTGGCGGTCCGTGGACGGTGTGCAGGTGTCGCTGGATCGGCGCTTCTCCACCGTCATCGGCAACCAGGAGCACCTGTACCTGGACCGTGCTCAGGCCCGCCGCGGGGAGCCGCTCGCGCAGACCGACCAGGTGCTGACCGTGAAGGACATCCTGTCAGCGGAGCTCGCCGGTGAGGACGTCCATGACCAGAGCGGTGTGCTCGGCATTCAGGCACAGATGTGGACGGAGTACGTGGCGGATGAGGCGCACCTGCACCGCATGCTGTTCCCACGCCTCGTGGCGGTCGCGGAGCGCGCTTGGAACGGTCAGCTGGAGGACGTGAAGGACGCGAAGCGGCGCGTTGAGGCGCAGACGGGTGTTCTGCGGCAGCTGGGGATCCAGCCGCACGACTGATGCGGTCAGCGCTGCGAGCGCCGGCCCCGTTCGATCTGCCGCCCCACCCAGAGGGACACGCTGCCGGAGAAGATCAGCAGCGCCGTCACCGACGTGTACACCGCGAACATCGTGGAGTCCTCGGGGCGCAGGCCCGCGAGCAGCGCGTTGATGCCGCTGGATGACTCCTTCGAGCTGTTCTCCCCCACCAGCTGCGGGTCGATCGACACCGCCACCCGAGCCCGCGAGTGCAGACCACTGCGGTCCTTCACGTGGTACTCCACTGGAGTGGTGCGGCCGCGGAACCCGGGCACGGGGGTGAAGCGGACCGCGCCGGCATCGGTGACCTCCCAGACCCCTTCATCGGGGATCTCGAGGCGACGGCCGGTGCCGGTGGTGAGCTCACTGATGTTGGTGGCCCGGGCCGAATGCAGCTCCAGGGTCGCCGCGTCGAACGGATCCGCGGCAGCCGCAGGAGTGTCGTTGGCGAGCACGTCAATGGTCTGGGCCTCTTCGGACCCGGTCTGGACGTCGTCGTCGCGCAGCGTGGGGACCCGGCTCGCGTACTGGACACCGAGAGTGGAGGCGCCGATGTTGCCGGAGGCGCTGCCGTTGACCGTGTAGGTGACGGGCGTGGGCGACTTCTTCAGCCCGTTCACCGGAGTGAACGTGACGGCGACGGTGTCCTTGTTGAACTCCCATTCGCCTTCACCGGGGACGGTGAGGAGGGTGCCGTCGCTGGACAGTTCGGACCCGTCGGGCATGTTGACGGTGGAGAACTGCAGCGATTCCTGCTGCACGTGCAGGGACCCATCGAGGGGGTAGAACAGCGCCTTTTCGCCCCACACAAGGGGCTGGCTCTGGGCGCTGAGCTGCGGGTACCCGACCTGGAGCGCGCCGATGGAGGCGGTGTGGCCCGAGGCGTCGGAGCCGCGCACACCCATGGAGGAGACGGCGTGCACGGAGGAGTGCTCCGGGGCGAACACGACCGTACCGGCGTCGCGGTTCAGCGCCCAGGTGCCCTGCCCCTTGACGGTGACGCGGTCCTTCGCCTTGTTGACGGTGGTGGTGTCGTCGGAGAGGGAGGGGACGAGTTCGAAGGTGGCCGGGTCGATGTTCTGCGCCTTCGCACCGAGGTCGAATTCGACCCGATCGCCGAACGGTGCGGAGGAGACGATGTCCGGGACCGCGGGCGTAACCACCCGGATCTTCCCCGGTGTGAGGACCTGACCGTTGCGGTCGGTGCCGCTGAAGGACACGGTGGACGGCTGGCGCCCGAGGCGCGGCTGCTGGGGTGTGAACACGGCGTTGCGGCCGTCGGCGGAGAGGGACCAGGTGCCTTCCCCGGGCACGACGAGACGGCGGCCGCTGTCGGTCTGGACGGTGCCGCCGGGCATGGAGTCGAGGGACAGGCGGATGCTGCCCGGGTCGACGAGTTCGTCGTCGATGCCGAGGTCCACGCTGATGGCGTCGCCTTCGCTCGCGGTGATCTGGCGGTACGGCAGGCTCGGGTAGGAGACGGTGATGGTGGTGGGCAGCGAGCTGCGACCGCTCTCGGACTTCACTCGGATGGTGGCTTTGCGCGGGCCCTGCTGGCCTGATCCTTCTGGGGTGAAGGTGATGGTAGTGCCGCTGATCGACCAGGTTCCCTGCCCGGAGACGGCCTGGTGGGTGAGGCCGTTGTCGAACCTGAGGGTGGTGAGGTCGAGCTGCAGGAGTTCGGCGGTGGACATGTGGTCGGCGAGATCGAAGCGGGCGGCGGAGCCGGGGGTGCTCTTCACTTCGGTGCTGTCGAGGGGGATTTCGAAGCCGTCGACGTCGCCGAAGCCCTCGGTCGGCAGGTCGGGCTGGGCGGTGGGAGCCGCCGCCGCGGGGTCCGCATCCGCACTCAGGGCGACGGGCGCGCCCAGCAGGACCGCGCTGAGCGCGGCCGCTGCCAGGGTGCTGCTGCGACGGGTCACCGTCAGGATCCGTCGGCTGGGACGAAGCGGATCGGGGACACCGAGGAGTAGCGGTCGTCCTTGATGGCGACCACGCCGACACCGCCGATGAACGGCGCGAGCGCCTGCGGGTTCTTGCCCGGGTTGGCGAGCATGACCTGGAACCCGAAGTGGCGGAACGACTCCATCGCGGCGGTGATGAACTTGCCGGCGCCCTTCGAGAACGCCTCGTCGATGATGATGGGGGCGTACACGGGGACGTCCGCACCGGTGCCGGCGAGCTGGTAGCGCAGCGCCGCCGCCAGGCAGAACGTGGTGAGGCGCTCGTTCTGACCACCGGAGAGGGGGCCGCCGGACTCGTGGGCGTGGACCACGGTGCCGGCCTCGTCGACCTCTTCGGCGTGGAAGTGGACGTGGCGGCGCACATCGAGGATCACGCGGGAGGCGAGGTCGTCCTTCGTACGGGCCCGGGTGATGATGTCCATCAGGGTCTGCAGCGCCTGGAACCGCTCCTCCGCCTTCTCCCTGTCCTTCGACAGGTCGTTCTCCAGCGTCGCCCCCACGGCATCGTCCAGGGCGCGCTTGAAGTCGTCGAGCGCCGCCAGGTGCACGGGACGCATCGACAGCTGCAGGTAGCGGCCCCGGTGGAACTCCACCTGCGCCAGCAGTTCGTTGATCTTCTCCAGGCGCTTGCGGATCTGCGCGGGTTCGCGCGCGATCGCGGTGGCGAGCGCCTGCACGTCCCCGAGGGTGTTGCCGGTGAAGAACTCGAAGAATCGGTCCTCCACCTCCGGCAGGCGCTCCTCCTCGATCTGCTGCAGGATCGCCAGGAAGTCACCGGCCGCCTCGAGGGAAGTGTCGGTGTCGGCGCCTTCGGCGGGCCAGCGGCGCGCGAACTCCCGCATCGAGGTGCGCATGTCCTCCTCCGCACGGGACTGCGCACGGGTGAGCTGCATCAGCTCCGCGTCGAGGGTGGCGGAGGCGTCCTTGGTGACGCGGTCGATGGTGGACAGGCGCAGAGTCGGTGAGATCGCGCGGAACCGTTCGGTGAGGTCCTCGCGGGTCTCCTCGCTGATCTCACGGGTCTCCAGGCGCTGCTCCGCTTCCGCAGCGCGGCTGGTGGCCTGCTCCAGCTGTTCGGTGATGCGGCCCAGCTGTCCGGTGATGTCCAGCAGCTCCTGGTCGCCCTCGCTGATCTCCTTCTCCACCTGGTCGATCTGGCGCGCCAGCTCCGACAGGGCGCCGGATCCCTGCTCCGCGGCGCGGACCATCTCACCGAGGTTGGCGATGCGGCGCGCAACGGAGGCGGCATCGATGTCGTCCCAGGTGACGGCGCTGATGGCCTGGAGGGCGAACAGTTTGTCGCGGCGGGCAGCCGCTTCCTGCTCGAGGTCCTTGCGGCGGGCCTGCGCCTCGAACAGGGCCTGTTCGGCGCGGGTGCGCTCCCGTTCGAACACGGAGCGCTTGGCGCGGTTGTCGAAGCCGAGCACCCACTGGGAGCGGTCGTTGATCTGCCGGTCGGTGTTCTTCTCGTGCCGGGTGGCGGAGTGCTTGATCTGGCCGGACTGGAGCACGGCGCGCGGCAGGGTGGTGAACTCCTGCAGGTCTTCGGCGCACACGTAGTCCATGCGGGAGGCGATCTCACCGGACAGCCAGGCGTGGAACTCCCCGTCCTTCACCTCGATCTTCTCCGCGAGGGTGCGGGGGCGGATCTGGCGGGCCGGCTGGCGGGCGTCCGTGTTGACGCGGTTGTAGGACACGCGCCGGCGCAGCTTCATCTCATTGATCTCGCCGGCGAACGCGCGGTAGATCCGCTCGGGCACGAGAATGGAGCGGGCGAGGCCCCGCAGCGCCTGCTCAGCTGCCGCGGTCCACTTCTCCTCCCCTGCGCGCACCTGCAGAAGCTCTGCGGCGAACGGCAGATCAGTGGGAGGCACTCCGACGCGCTTCGCGAGGAGGTCCCGCACCGCGATGTCGTCACTGTGCAGGTTGGAGGCGCGGGACGACAGGGAGGCGAGCTCCTGTTTGGTGCCCTCGAGGTCGGCGGCAAGTTCCCGCACCCGCGCTTCCGCTTCCCACTGGCGCTGGTGGTCGTTCTTCTCGTCGGCGGTGAGGCCGTCCCGCATGCGCGCAACATCGCGCTGCAGCGACAGGAACGTCTCCTCGTTGGAGGGGCTGCCGAGCTCCACGGTGGCGAGCTGGCTGGAGAACTCGGTGGCGCGGGAGCGGCGCCGGTCGCGCTCCACTTCGAGACCGGCGATCTGCTTCTTCCAGTCGTCGATCTCGCCGCCGCCGGCGGAGCGGCGCTGCTCCTTCAGCTGCGCGAGGTCCTCGCGGGCTTCGGAGACGTCGGAGCTGACGCGGTTCTGCTGCGCCCGCAGGCGGTCCTGTTCACTCTGCAGGCGGTCGTTCTCCTCCGCGAGAAGCCGCACGAGGTGCTCGGCGGCGAACGCGTCGATGTCGCCGCGACGGTCCACCAGCTCCCCACCGCGCTGCTGGGCGTCCTGCCAGGTGGCGTGGGCGTCCTTCAGGCCGGAGAGGACCGCTTTCTGCTCACGGGCAGTGACGAGCGCGGCGTACACCTCGGAGAGGTTCTGGAAGTTCGCGAGCGCCTGGTCGGCGAGGTCGAAGGTGCGCGGCTCCTCCAGCATGTAGTCGCGCAGCAGCGCGTTGATGTCGCCGAGCTCCTTCGCGGACTGGATCTTGTGCAGGAGGCTGAGGGCCTTCTCGTCGGGGATGCCGAGCAGCTGGGAGAAGCGCGCACGGTAGTCGCGGAACTGGCGGAACACTTCGGTGCCGGCCAGTTCCTTCTCCAGGGCGCGGCCCTCGATGCTGGTGGTGACGAAGGGGCGCAGTTCGGCGGCGTCGTAGGCTCGGTCGGAGATGACATAGAGGCTCTTGACGTCGGAGTCGGCGGTATGGCCGGCGTGCAGGAGCAGCATGCGGGTCAGCTGGATGAGGTCACCGCGGCCGTTGCCGTAGCGCAGGGAGATGACGGACAGGGTGGTGCCGTCGCGCAGCACTTCCTGGCTGAACTCGCCGGTGTCGGCGGCGTAGTGCATCGCCCAGGCGCCGCGCACGTAGGAGGCGACGGTGCGGCGGGACTTCTTCTGACGCGGGCCCGCGTCGGATGCGGCGGCGTTGAAGTGGAGGGTGCGCGGCGGGGTCAGCAGGGCGCTGATGGCGTCCAGGAGGGTGGACTTGCCGGTGCCAGGGCCGCCGGTGAGGAAGAAGCCCTTGGACGAGATGTCGAGGTCGTGAGTGCCGTGAAAGGTGCCCCAGTTGCTCAGCTGGACATGGTTGAGGCGCCACTGCCCGGGGTGCGGGTGGTCGGGGTCGGTGACGGGCGGCTGTTCGGGGGCCGACGGGGTCTCGTCGTCGAGCAGGCTCTGCTGGATCACTGCTGATCCTCCTTGTCGTCGGCGTCAGCGGCGGTGTCTGCGGTGGTGTCGGTGTCGAGGCCGACGGATTCCACATCGACACCGGCGCCGCGGTACAGCTCGATGAACTCGCGCGCCGTGTCCGGGGTGATCATCAGCTTCAGCACGGGAGAGACCTCATAGGAGTCCCCCTGCTCCTCCAGCAGGGCCGCCCGCTGCAGCTTCGCGATCGAATGGCGGACGTCCTTCGCGAAGCCCGCCTCGTCGGTGGAGTCGGTGCGGCGGTAGGCCGCGAGCGCCGCCAGCAGCTCCGCTTCGCTGACCACTGCGCGCTGCCCGCGGGACGCCTGGGTGAGCAGGTGCTGGCGCAGCATGAGCAGCAGAACGGAGTCAAGGCGGTTGAGGCCGCTGAGGCGGCGCAGCAGCTTCGGGGCGTCCGGGTCGCTCTCGCTCTGGCGCACGAATGCGACCTGGGAGTCGTCATCGACGATCAGTTCGAGGAACATGTCCGCGAGTCGGTTCTCGATGGCGGTGCGGTCGCGCAGCAGCTGCCCATAGCGAGCGGTGTCCTTGCGGCCGTCGAGGTAGGGGCCCTGCAGGAGGGCGACCAGGACCCGTCGGGACTCCTCCACGAGGGCGCCGCCGGTGCTGCCGGCGCTGCGGAGGTCCTCCTCGTCGGCGAGGCCCCAGTCCTCGAGGGCGCTCTCGCCCAGTTCGGATCCCTGGCTCATTCGCCCTCCCTGATCGTTCGGCTGTGCACCGGTCCAGCGTACCGGTCGGGGGCAGAGATCCCCATCAGATCGCGGCTCCCTGCGTGGACGATCGCCCCCGGGGCCCCGTAGTGTTCTGTCCGTCACCCATCTCCGCCGCTGAGCCCCGGAAGGACTCGTCGTGAGCATCCAGCCTCCGCACGCCCACGGCCCGCAGCTGTCGGGCCAGGGGGCTCTGCGGGCCACGGCCCAGGTGGATCCCCGCCGACGGCTTCTGCGGGTGCGCGGGATCGCTATCGCGGCTCTGGTCTGCTCCGTCCTCATGGTGCTGTACGGGGTGCTGCGCACCGTCATCGCTCTGACCCACCTTGTGCCGCAGAACGCGTTCTTCGGTGCCGACGGTCGCTGGCAGCTCGCCGGTCTCCTGCTGTGGTTTGCGATCTGGCCGGTGATCAGCGTCCTCGTCGTCCTGGTGATCCTGCTGATGGCGATGGGCCGCAGGGCTGTGGTGACAGGTGGTGCGATCGCCGGCGGCGCCATCTGCGTGATCCCGATGCTGTGGCTTGGGATGTACACCCTGGAGTACGTCGTGCTGATCGCGAGCGCCGCCGACTCCACAACGTACGGCTTCGGCTCCGCCCCCACCTGGCTGCTGATCACCCGGGTCCTGTTCCATGCCGGCGCCACCGTGCTGTGGGGCACCGCCGCGTGGGGCTGCTGGACGTCATGGTCATCGGCATCGGACCAGCTGGATGAGACCACCGACCCCCTGTCCGCCGGCGCACCGGGACCCCGGCTCTGAGACGCCCCGCACACCCCCTCCACTCGACGAAAGGAAACACTCCATGTCCTCCACACCGCAGTTCCAGCCCAGCCAGCCGTCCGGCAACCAGCCCTTCGGCGGCCAGCCGTCCGGCAACCAGCCCTTCGGGGGCCAGCAGTTCGGCAATCAGCAGTACGGCGGCCAGCAGTTCGGCATGCAGCCCTCGAACCCGAACGCGGGCACGGTCCGCATCCTGGCGATCGTGATGGCGGCGCTGAGCCTGCTCGGCCTGCTCTACCAGGTCATCTCGATGATCTCCGGGTTCATCAGCGGCGCTGTCAGCACCGATGCCGCTTCGACCGATGTCACCGGTGCCAGCGTTGCCAGCGGCCTCATCGGCCTGCTGTTCGGCGGCATCTCCATCCTCGTGTTCGTCCTTGCGATCATCGTGGCGATCATGGGGCGGGGGCGGACCCGCACCGGTGCGATCATCTGTGGGGCCCTGCTTCCGGTGAACCTCATCGTCTCCTTCGTGGCCGGCATGATCATCGGCATCATCGTCGCCTCGTCCGCTTCCTCCGGCGGGGGCGTCGCCCTCGGCATCGTCGCCCTCATCGGCGGTCTGCTCGTCCTGCTCATCAAGACCGTCGGCACCGTTGCCGCGATCATCTCCGCGAAGTCCGCTCACGAGGCGGTCCGGGCCGGCTCCCTCTGAGCCGCCCCGCCTCGCTGATCCCCCTCCACTCGACGAAAGGAAACCCATGTCCTCCGCACCCCAGCAGCAGCCGAACCAGCCTGATCCGTCCGGCCGACCGGGCCCGACCGCTCAGCCGGCCGGGGCCCCGCACGGCGGTCTGTACGGCTCGGAGCCGGCCACCAGCGAGCTGAAGACCCTGCGCACTCTCTCGTTCGTCCTGCTGATTCTCAGCGGGCTCGGCCTGATGTACACGCTCGTCTCCACGATCATCGAGACGGCGCAGAACTTCTCGGGCGATCCCAGCCCCCGTGACGCCGCCTCCCTGTCCGGCGCGGACGTCGCCAGCAGCGCCGTCGGCCTGGTGTTCATCGTGGTCGCCCTCATCACGTTCGTCCTCGCGATCATCGTCGCTGTGAAGGGCTCGGGTCAGATCCGCAGGGGCGCCATCATCTGCGGCGCCATGCAGCTGGTGAACCTCGCGGTGATCGTCGTGGTCGGCCTCATCATCGGTGCACTCACCGTCGCCGCACCGGGTGCGGTCAGCTTCACCACCATCGCTGTTGCGGCCCTGGTCATGTCGGTGCTCACGATCATCGTCAAGGCGATCGGCACATTCGGCGCCTGGTCCTCGTACCGGTCCGCCGAAACCGGCCTGCGGTCCGCCGCGCACTGATCCCCGTGCCGTCCGTGAACGTCGCGAAGAGCCATGTCCACCGCTGTTCCCGCTGACCCGCTGGCACCGGCCAACGCCGGGGCGGTCATCAGACGCGCCCGCACCACACAGGTGCTCGCCCGCATCGCCCTGATCGCCGCGGTCGTCACCGCGGTGTGCGTCACCGTGTACCGATCGATCCTGCCGGTGGTGGCGGCGGGGCTCTCCCCTGTTATGCGGGATCCGAACGAGGTCGTTCCGACGGTGCTGGTCATCACAGCCGTTCTGTTCGTCCTGCTCGGGCTCCTGACGGGACTGACTGTCGTTGCTCTGGACGTCGTGCTGCTGGTGCGCGGCCCGAGCAGGGTGCGAGCCTGGGCGGCTGCATCGCTGGTCCTCGTCCTGTTCAGCGGTCTGGTCAACCTCGGCAGACTGGTCGCGGACATCGACGGCGAGGGCACCTCTCTCCCAGGGCCGGGAGCCAGCGAGGCGGAGCGACTCGGGATGGTCATCGGCATCATTCTGGCGAGGCTCCTGTTCATCGCCCTGCCGCTGTTCCTGGCGGCGGCGGCCAATGCGCTGGCTGCTCGTGCCGCTCGCCGGGACGTCACCGCCGGGCGGGCACTGCCGACCAGCACCCCCGCCGCCCCGGCCCGGCCCGCTGAGAGTGCCCGTGCCTGAGGTGCAGAACCCGTCGGCTCCGCTCTCGGGGATCCCGACGGGTTCTCGCCGTCACCGGGCTGCGGAGCTGACGGGGGCCGTCTGCGCCACGATCACGGCGACGCTCACCACCGCTGCCTTCGCCGTGTCCGCGCTGCTCATCCCCGTAGCGGACCGGCAGGGGCAGGACGGGACCGAGTGGCTGGGGCGCCTGCTGTTCGCCATGGTCGTGGGCCTGCTCGTGGTCACGGCGGCGGCTCTGGTGACCCTGGCTGCGGACGCGGTGCTGCTGGTGTTCGGGGGCCGACGGGTGCGCGCATACGCCGGTGCCGGCGGCGCAGCCCTGCTCCTCGCCGTCGTCGGTCTCGTCGTCTGGTTCGCCCTGGCTGGGGGTCCGAGCGCCACGCGTTCCGACGCCGCGTCGCCTCAATGGTGGGCAGATGTGCTGGCGCTGGTGCTGCTGCTGACTGTTCTGCCGATCGCCTCCGCGGTGCTCAGCTGGATCGCCGTCCGGCACGCGCGAGCAGAGCGCTCAGGGCCGGCGCCGGCGGGGTCCGCGAGCGCGGGCGCTCAGGCGTCCGGCAGGGCCTCGAGGAAGTAGAACGCGGGGATCTTCGCCGCGTACGGCACATCGCCCGGCTCCACCCACTGGATCAGCTCCGCATCGCCTTCGCGCTTCGAGGCGTACTGCGTGGCCAGCAGCATCAGGCCCACCACGGACGCCAGACCCTGGGTGGCGGCTCCGTCGCGGACGAGGGAGCCGACCGTCGCCTGCCCGCGGGCCGCGACGGTGTCGTTGACGCGGGCGGTGAGGCCGGCCAGGTCGATGTCGTTGGTCTGCACGAGGTCCTCGAGGGCTTCCGGGCTGAGCATGGTGGCGTCGTGCACCACCGCTTCGGCGGGCAGGCCCGGGTCCGACGGGTCCTTCAGAACGTGCTGGGCCACGCTCGTCACCTGGATGCGGGTGAGGTCCAGCTCCATCGGGAACGGCGACTTCGGCGGCACCTCGTCCTTCTGCGCCAGGGCGATGCCCTGCGCCTCCTGCAGCAGGTCCAGCAGGACCCGGTGCTGGCGGAAGTCCTGGGAGCGGACGAACCGTGCCAGGGACCGGTACAGCTCGGTCTTCACATCGAGCACTTCCTGCGCCGGCTCGTACAGGTCGCTGAATACGTTCGCGAGCTTCTCCCGCTCCGCGCGGGTCAGCTTCTTCGCGAACTCGCGGGAGAGCAGCCGGTCCACCACGTCCTGCGCCTGCTCGTTCTGCCGCGGGTCGTTCAGCAGGCGGAAGAAGGCGGTGAAGGTGCGCCCCACCGTGGACTGGCCGAGGAGGTCGTCCCCGGCGAGGAGCTGTTCGAGGATCTCACCGCGGGAGCCCTCGGGCGAGAGGATCTGCTCACGCAGATGCAGGTCCACAGCCCGCAGGTCCTCTCGGTACTGCAGGAAGTCGCCGGAGAGGCGGTCGGCGATCAGCAGGATGTCCTTCAGGCGGTCCACGGACGTGTCCTGGCTGGGCAGCATCAGCTCCCCTTCGGACAGCTCCCGGATCTCCCGCTCGATGTCCTCCCGGCGCTGCTGCAGGTCCCGCAGGCGCACGTCACGGTCCGTCTCCGTCTCCTGGGCGAGGCGTTCGAACTGCTGCAGCACCAGGGTGAGGCGGGACTCCGTTGTGGTCGGGTTGTGCTCCTCCAGGGACGCGATGAACTGGACGGCGTCCACCGTGGCGGGCGACGGCTCGAACGTGGTCTCCACCGAATGGGGATCGTCGCGGCGCGTCAGGTAGCCCTCGCGCACCCACGAGTCCACGTAGTCGCCGGCGGTGGTGCGCTGCTCATCGTCGTCGTGCAGCAGGCCGAGGTGCGTGTTGACCCGCGCCACCATCTCACTGCGCTCCAGGCGCCGGTCACCGGCGGGGAACACGGACTGCAGGATCGCCAGCACAGCAGGTGCTTTGTGGGCGCTCAGCAGGCGCCACGTCGACATGCGGCGCAGCTTCTCGTAGGCGGACTTGCGCTCACCGGCTGTGAGGCGCTGCGCGCCCGGTGCTCCCTGGTGCTTCACGCGCCCCAGGGTATCAATCGGCCCGGGCACCAGTGCCCCTCGCGGCCCTGGCGGACGGCGATTACGGTCGAAGACATCCACGACCCCGTTACCTGGAAGCAGAGGTTCCACCATGACCGCCTACCCCGCCCCCGTCGGCTGCAGCGCCGCACCTGCCGGCTTCGGTGCTCCCGCCTGGACTCCCGTCCAGCCGGTCAGCCGCACCAGCCTCCTCACCGCGCTGATCCTCAACCTCATCACCCTCGCCGGTGGCGGCATCGCCGCCGGCATGCTGGTGATGAGCGGGGTCAGCAGCAGCGAGGACTCGTCCGCGGTGTTCGGCGCGTTCTTCCTCGTGCTTCTCGCCATCAACGGCGGCTTCGCGTTCCTCACCGTGATCGGAAGCCTGATCGCCGCGATCCGGCACGGCGGCGCCTCCCGCTTCTTCTCCCTCACGGCGGCCCTGCTGGTGATCCTCGCCGCCGCCGGCGTGGTCCTGCTGCTGGCGGCTGTGATCGCAGTCGGCGTCAACAACAGCACCCTCACCGACGATCAGATGGGCCTGATCGGCCTCGGCGTGATCGGGGTGATGATCGTGTCGCCGGTGCTCACACTGCTCAGCGTCATCAGCTCGATCATCGCGTTCACCACCGCGAAGAGGTGACACCGGGCGGGCTCAGTGCTCAGGGCTCAGTGCGAAGCCGAACGACGCCGGGCGCGCCATCAGCAGGTGCTGATCCAACGGACCCGGTCCGCAGGCCGCGGAGCCGACGCCGTGCAGAGCCGCCGACAGCGTCACCCACGTCCGGCCGTCGGGCCGCAGCTCCCCGTCGTGCTGGGCACGGTCCAGCTCCGCTGAGGACCAGGGCCGCACCGCCAGACCCAGGCCGCTGTCGGTGCGCAGCCCTAGGACCCCCGCAGCGGTGCGGATCTGCGCGGACCGCACACCGTGACGGTTGCCGTTCTCCTGCGGGAACACGTACGGCGTGCTCATCTGCGCGATCGACCGCCTCCAGGTGGCGAACGTGGTGCCGCTGCCGGTATCCGGGTAGCGCTCGAACGGCCCGTAGCCGCGGTAGGTGACGGCGTCGTCGCCGGCAGCGGGGGCAGCGTCGATCGCGAGCGTGTAGCCGATGCGCGGAACCGGCAGGTCATCCGGCCACCCGTCGAACTCCACATCGACGGCGACGTGGACGCCGCCGCTGTCGGCCGTCCACGTTTCGCGGATGTCCGCACCGATGCCGGTGCCCGGCAGACCGAGCCGCTTGGCGAACCGCAGCGATGCACCGTCCGCCTCCGCCGACGCCAGTCGCAGCTGTGCGACGTCCAGGCAGACAGCCCGCCAGCGGGTCTCCAGACCGGTCCAGGTGAAGGCGCGTTCGTTGTCCACAGGGGCGCGCGTGAGGTCCACACCCGCCCACGTGACGGGCAGGTCCCCCAGACGCTCGAGGGACCCGTGGCGGTCGAACCGCGCCGGGCCGAGGCGCCAGGTGCCGTCGGCCGCCTCCTCCGGGAGCGCAGGGGACGCGTCCGAGGCGGAGCAGGCGCCCGCGGCGGGTGCGCTGGGTGCGGTGCCGGTGCTGGAAGGCGCGGCAGGGGCCGACGGGGCCCGCAGAGCCACACGGTCCGCGATCGAGACGACGTGCCCAGCCGGCAGCGCCCGCGGCAGGACCGCATCAGCGTCACGCAGAACCGCCCGCACCGTCAGCACCTCACCGTTCGGCACCGGCACGAGGGCGCCCCCGCCCGCCGGGACCGGCTCCATCTCCAGCTCCGACCACGTGCGCTGCTCATCGATCGAGAGCTCGACGCGCAGATGATCGGTGCTGAGGAACGCGTACTGGTTGCGGATGCGCAACTGCACGGACCCGTCCGCGCCTTCGAAACCGAACGCGATGGGTGCGTACACCTGCTTCATGTCCAGCAGCGCCGGCGACGGCGTGCGGTCCGGGAGGACGAGGCCGTCGGCCACGAAGTTGCCGTCGTGGATGCGCTCCCCGAAGTCGCCGCCGTAGCCGTAGACCTCGGTGCCGTCCGCGGTCGTGGTGAGCAGGGCGTGGTCGATCCACTCCCAGATGAACCCGCCGTGCAGCGCCTCATAGCGCCACACCAGATCCCAGTACTCCTTCAGCGCACCCGCGCCGTTCCCCATCGCGTGGGCGTATTCGATCCACAGGAACGGCAGGCTCCACGCCCGCGCCGACCGCACCGTGTCCATATCGGCATCGACCCCGGCATCCAGGCACAGGCGCATCAGCAGGTCCGCGAGGTCGTCATCGATGTTTCGGGCGCCGATCGCCTCACTGCGGCGATGATCCGGGTACATCAGCGAATGCACATCCACGGTGCGCCCCAGATAGTCCTGCTCATAGATGAGCAGACGACCGTCGTCCATCTCCCGCACCGCCGCGCACATCGCGTCCGTCACGGTGCCGGTGGAGGACTCATTGCCGATCGACCACATGATGATCGAGGCATGGTTCTTGTCGCGGTGCAGGAACCGGCGCGTCCGCTCCACGAGCGTCTTCTCGAACCGCGGATCGTTCGCCGGTCGACGCTGCGTGCCGCGGTCATCGGACTCGGTGCGGTCCAGGTGGAAGCCGTGCGCTTCGAAGTCGCCTTCGCAGATCACATACATCCCCAGCTCGTCGCACCGCTCGATGAAGCGCGGATGCGGCGGGTAGTGGGAGGTGCGGACCGCGTTCACATTGTGCTGCTTCATCAGCTCCAGGTCGCGGTCCTCATTCGCCGGGTTCTGCGTCCGCCCGGTCACGGCATCCACCTCATGGCGGTTCACCCCGCGGAACACGACGCGCTGTCCGTTGACGAGGATCCTCTCCCCTACGCGCTCCACTCGGCGGAAGCCGAGCCGGACCGACACGCACTCACTCGGGGTGCGGACCAGCGCATCGTACAGGCGCGGAGTCTCCGCGCTCCACGGCTCCACGTTGCCCATATCCACCGTCGTGGTCTCTCCGGCGGTCAGCACGCGTCGGATGCCGAGCTCCTCGATCACCAGCTCGATCCGCTCCGGCGGCACCTGCTGCGCCGCCTCATGCTCCTCCAGGCCGGAGATCACGGTGCCGACGGAGGCCGTGAGGAGATCGGGCCGGATGCTCAGCGAACCGGTCCCGGCGGCGGCGTCGAAGTCGGTGCTGACCGTGAGGTCGTGCAGGCCGCCGGCAGGCCGCAGCAGCAGCGTCACCGACCGGAAGATGCCGGAGAGCCAGAACATGTCCTGGTCCTCCACGTACGAATTGGCGGACCACTGCCGCACCAGCACCCGCAGACTGTTCTCACCCGAGGTGAGAGCCTCGGTGACGTCGAACTCCTGGGTGAGGCGCGACCCCGCCGTCGCCCCGAGCCGCGTCCCGTTCACCTCGACCTGCCCGTGCGAGTCCACGCCGTCGAAACGGAGGAACACGCGGGCGCCGTCGGCCAGGGCGCTCCCCCACTCGGCGGACAGCTCGAACGTGCGCAGATAGTCCCCCGTCGGGTTCTCCGACGGGACATGCGGGACATCGAGCGGGAACGGGTAGATGAAGTTCGTGTACTGCGGGGCGCCGTGGCCCTGCAGCTGCCACATGCCGGGCACCCGGATGCTGGTCTTCTCCCCGAACCGCTCCCCGTCCGGGGCGAAGCGGAAGGCCCAGTCGCCGTCGAGGGACAGCTCGGGGGCGTCCGACCGCAGCCACGCGCGGGGCGCGAGGCGGCCCTCACCAGTGTGGATGTCAGGAATCGGCAGTGTCGACACGGGTCACTCCTTCACAGCACCGTCGGTCAGGCCGCCGCCTCCAACAGCGAACTCGGCAGGATCTTCAGTTCCAGCTGGGCGATGTCCGGATCGCCGCCGGCGGCGACCGCCGACGGCGCCGCTGACGGGTCGCTACCGCACCTCGCCGTAGTACTGGCCGGTGCGCTCCTCCCGCAGCTCGGCGAACGTGCCGTTCGTGATGGACTCGCGGATCTCGTCGACCAGCCGCACCACGAATCGTTCGTTGTGGATGGTGCACAGGGTGGAGGACAGCATCTCCTTCGCGCGGAACAGATGGTGGACGTAGGCGGCGGTGTAGTTCTGGCAGGTGTAGCAGTCGCAGGTGTCGTCGATCGGAGAGAACTGACGGCGGTACTTCGCTCCCGTCAGGTTGACCCGGCCGGTGCGGGTGTACACCGCGGAGTTGCGGGCCACGCGCGACGGGGACACGCAGTCGAAGGTGTCCGCGCCGGCGGCGATCGCGACGAACAGGTCGTCCACTTCGGAGATGCCCAGCAGGTGGCGGGGCCTCTCGTCGGGCAGTTCGTCCGTCACCCAGCCGACGATCGTGCCGAGGTTCTCCTTCTCCAGCGCACCGCCGATGCCGAAACCGTCGAAGCTCCAGCCGTCCACCTCCATCGACCCGAGGTCGCGGGCGGCCTTGCGCCGCAGGTCCTCGTACTGGGCGCCCTGGATGACGCCCCACAGCTGCTGGTAGGGCTTGTGCTGCCGCTCCTCGGTGAGGCGGGCGTGCTCCGCCAGGCACCGCTGGGCCCACAGGCGGGTGCGCTCCAGCGCCTCCTCCTGGTAGCGGCGGGAGTTCATCAGGGTGGTCAGCTCATCGAACGCGAACATGATGTCCGCGCCGAGACCGTGCTGGATCTGCATCGACACTTCGGGGGTGAAGCGGTGCTGAGAGCCGTCGATGAAGGAGCGGAAGTCCACACCGTCGTCATCGACGTGGGCGAGGCGGTCCTTGCCGGCCTCCACGTCATCATCGCGGCCCGACGGGGTGGTGGCCCGCTGATTGCCGGAGAACGATTCGCTGAGCACCTTCTTGAACCCGGCGCCGAGGCTCATCACCTGGAAGCCGCCGGAATCGGTGTAGGTGGGGCCGGGCCAGTTCATGAAGCGGCCGAGGCCACCGGACTCGTCGATGAGGTCGTGGCCGGGCTGGAGGTACAGGTGGTAGGCGTTGGCGAGCACCGCCTGGGCGCCGAGCTGCGCCACGGATTCCGGCAGCACCGCCTTCACCGTCGCCTTCGTGCCGACGGGGATGAACGCAGGCGTGGCGATGTCGCCGTGCGGGGTGGAGATGACACCGGTGCGGGCGCGGGAATCTGCGGCACGGGTGCCGAGGGAGAAGGACGTGGTTCGAGGCATGCATGAAGTTTCCCACGAGTGCCTCACATCCCCGTCAAGGGCCGACTACACTCGGCTCGATGTCGAATCGCGGCCCCGTGTTCAGCCTCGAGGACTTCCTGCAGGAGCCCTCGCGCTCCGGTGAACCCGCCGGCGAGGACTTCCACTGGACCCAGGACCCCGTCGAGGACGACTTCGAGGACTTCGCGGCCTGGGGATCCGGGGGCGACGACTCCCCCTGGGACGCCTCCCCCGCCTGGCTGGACGACGACGCCCGCGACGACTTCCCCGACTGGGACGCGCTCGAGCGCGGCTCCGTCGGCCCCGACGCCTCCTCCCCCACCGACGCCGACGACCCCGCCCTGGGCGGTCCCGCCGCCGGCGCCGCACCGGGCAGCACCTCCATCGACCTATGGCGCTCCGGCCCCGTTGCGGACCCTGACGACCTGCGGCCCCCGTCGGCCCGCCGCCGAACCTCCCACTTCCGGCCCGAGATCGAGGGCCTGCGCACCGTTGCGGTCGCGCTGATCGTCGTCTTCCATGTGTGGTTCGGGCGGGTCTCCGGCGGTGTGGACGTGTTCCTGTTCATCTCCGCGTTCCTGCTGTCCGCGTCGTTCGGGCGGCGGCTGCGCACCGGGTCCCTCGGCAACCCCATCCGCACCTGGCTGCGCACCTTCACCCGTCTGATGCCGCCCGCGGTGATCGTGATCCTCGCGGTGCTGATCGCGACCCGGTTCCTGCTGCCGCCGTCGGCCTGGCAGCCGATGATCACGCAGGCGCTCGCCTCCGCCACCTACTGGCAGAACATCCTGCTGAGCAGCGAAGCAGTCGACTACTACGCCCAGGACATCTCGGTCGCCTCCCCGCTGCAGCACTTCTGGTCCCTCAGCCTGCAGGGGCAGGTGTTCCTGCTGTGGCCGCTGCTGTTCGGTCTGGTGGCGCTGGTGTCCCGCCGGCCGGGCGCGAAGCCGAAGGCGTTCGCGTTCGCCCTGTTCGGCGCCCTGTTCGCCGCCTCCCTCGCCTACTCCGTCCACCTCACCGCCACCGAGCAGACCGCCGCGTACTTCTCGACCCAGGCGCGCCTGTGGGAGGTCGCCGCCGGCACCCTGCTGGCGCTGCTGCTGCCCCGCATCGACCGCGCCACCCGCGCCGAACGCCCCGGTTCCGGCTCCCGCCCCGGCTCCGCCGTGCTGCGCGGCCTCGCCGGCTGGGTCGGATTCGGCCTGCTGGTCTCCACCGGCATCGTGCTCGATGTGCAGGGCCAGTTCCCCGGCTGGATCGCGATCTGGCCGATCACCGCCGCCGCGCTCATCATCGCCGCGGGCCACTCCGGCACCCGCTGGGGCTTCGACCGCATCCTCACCATGCGACTGCCGCGCTCGCTCGCCTCCATCTCCTACGCGATGTACCTGGTGCACTGGCCGATCCTCGTGCTCACCCTGCATGTGCTCGACAAGCCCCGCGCGGGCCTGGCCGACGGGTTCGCGATCATCGCGGTCTCCCTGCTCATCTCCTGGGCGCTGACCCGCCTGGTGGACTCGCGGTTCCGCCACCCCCGCTGGAAGGCCGCCCCCACGGGCCGGTCCCTCGCCGTCATCGGCCTGTGCCTCGCGCTCGTGGCCGGCGGCGCGTTCGGCTGGCGCTACCAGCTGTCCACCGAAGCGGAGAGGACCGCCGCCATCGGCCCCACCTCCGGTGTTCAGGAGAAGCAGAAGGCACCCGAGCCGGCCGACGTGCGCGCCGGTGACCTCGTGCCTGCGGGGCATCAGCTCGACAGCCAGTGGCCAGCCCAGCGGTACCGCTGCTCCGGTCCCGGTGCCCCTGCAGCGTTCCCCGGCCAGCACTGCGACATGCGCCTGCCCGCCGACGCCGACTACGACCACCTGGTGCTCGTGGCCGGGTCCTCTCACGCCCGCCAGTGGATTCCGGCGATGGAATCCGCCGCCGAGAAGGGCAACTGGCAGATCATCAGCATGCACATGGACGCCTGCCCCTTCGCCGACGCCCCCAACCCGGAGGACCGCTGCGCCGGCTACCGCGATTGGGTGATCGACCAGGCGACTGCGCTGAAGCCTGATCTGGTCGTCATCAACGGGTCAGCCGTGGACCTCGGCCGCAACCGAGACGTCGCGCTGGCTGGTATGGCCTCCGGCACCGCCGAACTCACCGCGCGCGGAATCGACGTTCTCACCATTCGTGACAACCCCCGGTTCTCCCAGAACATGTACACGTGCGCGGAGAAGGTCCTGGAGAACGACGGCACAGGAGCGGACGCGAACGCCCAGTGCGGGGTCCCCGCTGCCTCTGTGCTGTCCCTCGTCGACCCGCAGGTGCTGACAGCGTCGGCTGCCCCCGGGCCCGGCCGCGTGGTGACGGCCGATCTCACTCCCGAGATCTGCCCGTCGGGCCAGTGCGTGCCCGTCCAGGGCAACACCGCGGTGTTCATGGACTCCAACCATGTCTCGAAGGTGTTCGCCACAGCGATGCAGCCTCGGATGCTGGAGGTCATCGCCGAGTCCTACCCCGACCTGTTGGTGACCCCATAATGGTGGGAACCGCCGCTCCCCGGCCCCCGCACAAGGACAATTCGTGGACTATCTGTACCTGTTCGCCTCGGCGCTGACCGCCATCGCGGTCCTGTTCCTGCCCGGCAGCGCCATCACCTGGCAGCTGCCGCTGAGTTGGACATCTCGCACCGCGCTTGCCGCTCCCGTGTCCGTGGTGATCGTGTTCGTCGCTGCGGAGAGTGCAGCGCGACTGGGCGTGAGCTGGTCGCCGCTGCCGGTGCTGGCGGTGACCCTGCTGTTCGTCGCGGTGACGGCGCTGGCGATGCTGCCGGTGCGTCTGCGCCGCCGACGTGCCAGTGAGCGGGCCGTGCAGGACGCCGACGGAGGCCACCGAGCGTCGAGCAGATCCCGCGGCGCGACTCGTGTTCTGCGCCGCCATGACCCCGCCGTGCCGGTCGCGCTCGCGATCGCCGCAGTGGTGACCACCTGGACGTTCTGCTTGCTGATGGGCACGCCGGTGGAGATCAGCCAGACGTACGACAACATCTTCCATATGAATGCGATCCGCTGGATCGAGAACACGGGCAGCGCCTCCGCCTGGAACGTAGGGTCGTTGACGATCAAGGACCACCCGCCGTCGTACTACCCCTCGGCGTGGCACCAGATCGCGTCCCTCCCGGTGATCATGTTCAGCGCCCCGATCTGGCTGGCGCAGAACGCCCTCATGTTCGTGGTCAGCGGCATCGTGTGGCCCCTGGGTCTGCTGGCCATTGCGAAGGACGTGCTGGGGCTGCGCCGCGTCGGCCTGCTCGCCACCGGCATGGTCGCCGGCATGTTCATGGGATTCCCGTACGGGCCCGGCGTGTTCGGGATCCTGCTGCCGTTCCTCTTGGCGATGACGCTCATGCCGGCACTGGTGGCGATCGTGGCGCTCGCCGTCAGGATCAGCACTGGGACGAACGTCCATCCCCTGGTAGCGGTTCCCCTGGCAGCACTGGCAGCGGCCGCGGTGGCGGTGGCGCACCCGCAGGGCGTGCACGCCGGTTTCCTGCTGCTGGTGCCGATGATCGCGTGGACCGTGGTTCATCACCTGATCGGTCGCCGCTGGGGATGGGCAGTGTTCAGCGCTGTCGCGCTCGCACTGGCGGGCACGCTCGCCTGGTGGGTGTGGACCGCCCTGCGACCCCCGGCGGCCTCCGCCGCGGTCTGGAAGGCGGACTCCACGCCGCTGCAGGCGCTGCGGCAGATCTTCGCCCTCGGTTTCCCAGACGTCCGTCAGGAGATCCTGCTGGCCGGTCTCACCCTGGTGTGCTTGGTGATCGCCGCGGTGGCCCACCGGGGCCGCTTCTCCTTCCTCGTTGTGTCGTTCGCGGCGGCGGCGTGGGTGTTCTACGTGGCGCTGGCGGTCAACGAGCAGCCGCTGCGCTACGACGTCACCGGCCCGTTCTACAGCGACCAGTGGCGCATGGCGGCGATCCCGCTCGTCGTGGCACTGCCCGCGATCGGCCTGGCCGCGGAGGTCATTGCCGAGAAGTGGGCGAGCCCGCGCATCGTTCTGGTCGGACTCGTTGTTGTGGGTGCTCTCAGCTCGATGTCGTGGGCATCAGAGCGAGTGGTGGAGATCGCTCACAACCAGTGGCGCCCGGGTCGCCTCGTCAGCGATGACGAGAAGGTCCTCATGCGTTCCCTGCCCGCCTATGTGCCGGAGGATGCGGTCATCGCCACGAACGCGCTGAACGGGTCGTCGCTGGCGTATGCGATCGGCGACCGACAGGTCCTCAACTACACGGTCAGCTTCTCCGCCCCGCGTGAGCAGCACCTGCTGAACGCGAAGCTCGATGACGCGCAGGAGGACCCGAAGGTGTGCGATGCGATGCACGATCTCGGGGTCGACTATGCCCTGGACTTCGGGCCGGATGAGATCGGCGAGGGCAGCGCCACCTACACGGGCCTCAATGAGATCTCCGAGACGGGTGCCGCCGAAGTGGTGCACCAGGTGGGGGACGCGAAGCTGCTTCGTATGAAGCCCTGCCGCGGCACCGACGGTCGCGTACGCTGAACGGAAGCCCTTCTCCCCCTCGAAAGGACACCCCATGCCCCGCCTCGCCGACGCCCGCGAGTTCGTCGATGATCTCGCCGCGTTCGTGACCGCCTCCCCCTCCAGCTACCACGCGGTGCGCGAATCCGCTCGCCGCCTGCGGGAGGCCGGCTTCTCCGAACTGCGCGAAGAGGACGATTGGCAGATCGAGCCGGGCTCGCGGGTGTTCGTGGTGCGGGACGGCTCGATCATCGCCGCCGCGGTGCCGACGGGTGCCGGCCCCACCACGCCGCTGACGATCTTCGGCGCGCACACGGATTCGCCGTCGCTGAAGCTGAAGCCGAAGTCCTCCACCAGCGCCGCCGGGTTCTCCCAGGTCGGCGTCGAGGTGTACGGCGGGGCGCTGCTGAACTCGTTCCTCGACCGCGACCTGGCACTGGCGGGACGGATCGTCCTGGCCGACGGGACCGTCCGTCTCGTCCGCACCGGCCCGTACCTCCGCGTCCCGCAGCTGGCGATCCACCTGGACCGCCAGGTGAACTCCGAGGGGCTGAAGCTGGATCCGCAGCGGCATCTGCAGCCGATCACCGGGCTCGCCGCCGACGAGCACGATGTGCTCGCCGACCTTGCCGCGCGCGCTGAGGACCCGGTGACGGGTGAGACGGCGCCGGTGGAACCGGCCGACATCGCCGGGTACGACATCGTCACCGCGGACACGCAGGCGCCCGCTGTGATCGGTGCCCGCGAGGAGCTGTTCGCTTCGGGCCGCCTCGACAACCTGCTGTCCACGCACGCGGGTGTGCGCGCCATGATCGATGCTGAGCCTGCGGACCACATCGCCGTGTTCGTCTCGAACGACCATGAGGAGGTGGGCTCCGCGACACGGTCGGGTGCGGCCGGTCCGTTCCTGGAGGACGTGCTGGTGCGCCTGCACCTGGCGCTCGGCGGGGATGAGGCGTCGCGCCGGCGGGCGTTCGCGGGCAGCCTTCTGGTGTCCTCGGATGTGGGCCACAGTGTGCACCCGAACTATGCGGAGCGGCACGACCCGGCGAACCTGCCGGTCGCGGGCGGCGGTCCCATCCTGAAGATCAACGCGAACCAGCGGTATGCGACCGATGGCCGCGGCGCAGCAGCTTGGGCGGCCGCGTGCGCCGCCGCCGGTGTCACCTCGCAGGAGTTCGTCTCGAACAATGCGATGCCGTGCGGTTCGACGATCGGCCCGATCACCGCGACCCGTCTCGGCTTCCTCACCGTGGATGTGGGTGTGCCGATCCTGTCGATGCACTCTCTGCGGGAGATGACCGCGGTGACGGACCCGCATGACCTGTTTCTGGCGGCGAAGTCCCTGCTGACCGAGACGGCCATCCGGTCCGTCCATTGAACCGATCGTGAGCACTCTTCCGACCCGGCAGAGTCACCGGGAACCCGTCGGCCGCCCCGGCGCCACCGCGAAGCCCCGTGGACGCCGGCGCTCCACCCTGTCCGACAAGCCAGTGTTCCGGCGCGACATCCATGGTCTGCGCGGTCTCGCAGTCCTGCTCGTTGTGCTGTACCACGTCTTCGTGGGCCGGGTCTCCGGCGGTGTGGATGTGTTCCTGTTCGTCTCCGCGTTCTTCCTCACGGGGACGTTCCTGCGCCGGTGGGAGCGCGGTCAGCCGACGGCGCCCCTCGCCTACTGGGCGCGCACGTTCAAACGGCTCCTTCCGCCCGCTGCCGCCGTCATCGCCGTATTCCTCCTGCTGACGTGGCTGGTGGCCGGTCCGCAGACTGTTCTCGCCGAACTGCCGCACGCGATGGCGTCCCTCGCGCAGGTGGAGAACTGGTTCCTCATCGGCCAGAGCGTCGACTACTACGCGGCGAGCCGGGAACGGGCCCCGCTGCTGCAGCACTTCTGGTCCCTGTCGATCCAGGCGCAGGTGTTCATCCTGCTGCCGGCGCTGTTCGCACTGATCTCGCACCTCACTCGTCGTATTCCAGCGCATCGGAGGACCCGCGCGCGCTTCAGCCTGACCACGATCGCGCTGCTGCTCCTGTTCGCAGCGTCCCTTCTGTGGTCTGCACTCTCTACCGCTTCGCAGCAGGAGATCGCCTATTTCGACACGACAGCGAGACTGTGGGAGTTCTGCCTGGGCGCTCTGGTGGCGGTTGCCCTGCATCACCGGGGCGGGCGCGGCCTGGCAGTGTTCGCGCAGCGCCCAGCGCTGAGTGCGGCCGTCTCGTACACCTCAGTGGCGGCACTGGTCGCCATGGGCGCTGTGGTCGATGTGGCGGGCCTGTTCCCCGGCCTGATCGCATTGTGGCCGCTGACAGCGGCCGCGCTGGTGATGACCACGGGTCATAACCGCCTGCTGGCGTCCCGGCCCTTCCAGTTCCTCGGTGACATCTCCTACGGGCTCTACCTCATCCACTGGCCGCTGCTGATCGTGATGCTCGCGTCCCGGGCGCAGACTCGGCTGCCCCTGACCGCAGGGATGCTCGTGGTGGCGGTCTCCCTCATCGCCGCATGGCTGCTGACGCGGTTCGTAGATTCGCCGATCAGACACTGGGAATGGGCGGGGGCCAGACCGATCCGCGGCGCTGCCGTAACGGCGGCCGCTCTGCTCATCGGTTTCGGCGCCACCACGGCGGTGGAACGGGGTGCGGCATCACAGGTGGCCGCGCAGGAGGCGCTGGCGTTCGCGAACAATCCCGGAGCACAGACCCTGAAACCGGGATATGAGCCGCATCCTCAGCGAGACCCGTCGGCCCCTGAACTGCCCGGCCCGGCTGCGCGGCCCGACCGCTGGTTCGAGCTGCCGGACGAATGCACCGACGGGTTCAGAATTGACCTCGACTTCCCCGGGCTCATCTGCCGCACCCGAGTGTCGGACCGGGTCCCCATGGACGACCCGGCGAGCCGCCCCGCCGGCGAGAAGCTGGTGTTGTACGTGGGCAATTCGCGGCTTCAGCAGTCCGCTGCAGCGATCGAACCGCTGGCCGAAGCAGAAGGCTGGAACTCCGCTGAGCTCATCAAGACCGGCTGCGCGTTCGGTAACCGTGTGGACGCCGCCGGCAACTTCGGCCACGAGTGCGCGCCGTTCGCGGATCGCGGCTTGGAGTACATCCTGAAGGTCCGCCCAGATGCCGTGGTCATGGCGACCACGTTCGTCACCCTGGACGGCAAGGAAGTCGTCTCCCCAGGAACGGAGACGATCATCGACCGGCTGGAGGCGGAAGGCATCCGGGTGATCGGTCTGCGCGACACCCCGCGCCTCGGCGCGCACGCCGGAAAGTGCCGCGAATCCGGCGGCAGCGTGGACGACTGCACGGAGCCGCTTCAGGCGGCCCTCCAGGGTGAGCGTGCTGACCGGGCGCTCGCGGACCGGAAGTCCGTGCACCTGGTGGATCTGACGGCGGACTTCTGCCCCCGCGGCACCTGCTCACCTGTGCTGGGCAACGTCACCGTCTTCCAAGACCAACACCACGTGACGAAGGAGATCGCGCGCTCCGCGTCATGGGACGCCGAGCGGCAGCTGAAGGAGTCCGGCTTCCGCTGGTGATGCGGGCCGGACCACGTCAGGTCGTGGAGTGCTGGGCGGCTGTCTCCACGGCGTCGCGCACCGCGTCGGCGGCGGGCGGCAGCGACTGGTCGCCGCTGAGATCGGCGACGCGGCGGGCGTCCTTCGTCAGCTCGTCCACCTGGTAGAGGGCGCTGTCCACGAACCCGTCGAGGATGCTCAGCAGGGTCAGGTCGATGCGGGCGCGGACCGCGGCGGGGGTGTCGTCCCCGTCGGCCAGGATGGCGGGCAGGGCGCGGAACGCATCGGCGCTGGAGGCGGGGGCGTCGGTGCTCAGGAGGGCGCGCAGGGCTGCGCGGTCCTCGTCGCGGAGGGTGCGGACGTCATCGAACACGGGCGTCGACCTCTTTCATGGCGTCGTTCATCTGCGCCACCGTCATCGGCGGCTGGTGGAGGTCGTCCGACGGGGCCTGGCCGTCCGAGGCGCTGAGGCTGAGCTGATCGGAGACGTCCACGCCGAAGATGGTGTGGACGGCGTGGAGGAACTTCTCCCCGTTGCCGGTGCGTGCCAGCTCCTGGGCGCGCGCCATCGGCGAATGGAGCAGCCGGTTGTACACGCGGTTGAGGGAGCGCTCCACCTGCTCGGCGGCGTCATCACCGCGGGCGGCACGGACAGCCTCCACTTCGGCGGTGACCTCCGCGCGGACGCTGGCGCGCATCGCGGACACGGCAGGGTCCATGGCGCGGATGCGCTGGCGCTCCTCGAAGCGGGTGACGCCGTCCTCCACAAGGCCGCGAGCGCGCTCCATCTCGTCGGTCTCGCCGGTCTCCACGGTGATGTCGGCCAGGCCCAGCAGATGCACCCGGTCCACGGCCGCAACGGAGTCGTCCACGTCCGAGTGGAGGGCGAGGTCGAGGATCACCAGTTCGCCCTCGGCACGGACGTTGTCGGCGCTGAGCACGGTGGTGCCGCCGCCGGATGCGGCGACGATGACGGAGGAGCGGGTGATGGCGGCCGGCAGCTCCTCCTCCGTCACGGGAAGAGCGTTGTGCGTGTCGGCGAAGCCGGGGGCGCGGCCGGACGGGGAGAACACGCGCAGGGTGGCGATGCGGCGGCGGTGCAGTTCGGCCGACGCGATGCGGGCCATCGCACCGGTGCCGATGATGAGGGCGTCGCGGTTGCGCAGGGAGTCCACGAGCCCTTCGGCGGCGTCGAGGGCGACGGCGACCGATGAGCGGCCTGCGGCGCCGACCCGGGTGGAGGTGGTGACCTTCTTCGCGGTGCGCATGGCGCCCTGGAACAGGTCGTTGAGCAGGCTGGTGGTGCGTCCCTCCGAGAGCGCCTCGGAGAACGAGGTGCGGACCTGGCCGGTGATCTCGGCTTCGCCGATGACCTGGGAATCGAGGCCGGAGGCGACGGAGAAGAGCTGGCGGGCGCTGGAGCGGCCGGCGTCAGCGACGAGGGATTCGGCGACGGTGGTCTCATCGAGCCCGCTGGTGTGGGAGACGGCGCGCACCACGAGGTCGACTGCGTCGTGGAAGCGGTCGGCGTCGAGGTAGATCTCGAGGCGGTTGCAGGTGGCGATCACCACCCAGCCGATCAGGGGCTGGTCCGGATGCTCCTCGTTGAGCTCGCCGATCACGGCGTCGAGCCGTTCAGCGCCGCGTGCGAGGCGGTCCAGGCCATCGAGCCCGAGCCGATCATGGGTGGCGCGAAGAGCGATGAGCATGGAATCAACCTTAAGGCTGATGTGCTCGGGACGCGAATGTTCGCCGTTCAGCTCACTAGGGCACAATGAGCGGCATCATGACTGACTTCTCTGCGCCCTCTTCAGGGCCTTCTGGCGCGCCCTCCCCGTCCCCCGCTGAGTCGCCGCTGGTCAAGCGTCTGGCCGGCCGGGGCGCCGAGGTCGCGGACGCTCCGCCGAGCGTGTGGTTCATGCGGCAGGCCGGCCGCTCCCTCCCGGAGTACAAGCAGGTGCGCGGCACCACGGGCATGCTGGAGTCCTGTCTGATCCCGGAGATGGCGGCGGAGATCACCCTGCAGCCTGTGCGGCGACACAAGGTCGATGCGGGCATCTTCTTCTCGGACATCATGACCCCGCTGAAGATCGCGGGGCTCGGCGTCCACATCGAGCCGGGCATCGGCCCCGTGTTCGAGGAGCCGATCTCCTCCGAAGCGGACATCCGCGCACTGCCGCCGGTGGATGACGTCATCCGCGCAGCGCTCGACCCGATCCGCGAGGCCGTCCGCATCACCGTCGAGGAGCTCGGCTCCACCCCGCTGATCGGCTTCTGCGGCGCCCCGTTCACGGTGGCGTCGTACATGGTGGAGGGCCGCCCCTCCCGCGACCACCTCACCACCCGCTCCCTCATGACGCGCGAACCCGAACTGTGGGCGCACCTCGCCGAATGGGTGGCGAACCTCTCCGGCGAGTTCCTGCGCGCCCAGGTCGAAGCGGGCGCCTCCGCCGTGCAGCTGTTCGACTCGTGGGCCGGGTCCCTGTCCGAGCGGGTGTACCGCGAGCACGTCCTGCCGCATTCGGAGCGCACCCTCGGCTTCGTCGCGGACCTCGATGTCCCCCGCACCCATTTCGGGGTGGGGACCGGCCACATGCTGCCGGCGATCGCGGACGCCGGCGCCACCTGCGTGGGCGTGGACCACCGGATCGAACTGTCCGAGGCGATCGACCTGCTGCCGGGCCATCTCGCGGTCCAGGGCAACATCGACCCGTCGGTCCTGTTCTCCTCTGAGGAGGTCCGCTTTGCTGAGGCGAAGCGCGTCGTCGAGCAGGGCCGCGCCGCCGCCGGTCACGTGGTGAACCTCGGCCACGGCGTGCCGCCCACCACCGACCCGCAGGTCCTCACCGACCTCGTCGCCCACATCCATTCGCTGTGACCGCCACCGCCACCCGCACTCTCGTCATCGGCGGAGGGTTCGCCGGCCTCCTCGCCGCTCTGCGCGCCGCCCAGGCGGGCGAGCAGGTGACGCTCGTGGAAGCCGATTCCGTCACCGGCGGTGTGATCCGCTCCGCCGTCGTGGACGGTCTCGACCTCAATGCCGGTCCGGAGGCGTACGCGTCCCGCGGCGGCCGGGTCCAGGCCCTCGTGGAGGAGCTCGGCCTCGCCGACCGTGTGGTGGAACCCGCCGGGTCCAGCAGCTTCATCGTCCTGGACGACCATGCGTTCGCGTCGCCGTCGCGCGCGGTGATGGGGCTGCCGGCACAGCCGCTGTCGGCGGAGTCGCGTCGCGCACTCGGCCTCGTCGGCTCCCTGCGCGCCGCGGCGGAGCGCCTCCTGCCGGCGTCGTACGGCTGGCGGGACGGCATCAGCATTGGGGAGCTCACCCGCCGCCGCTTCGGCCGACGGGTGCTGGACCGCCTGGTGGCGCCGCTGATCACCGGGGTGCACTCCGCGGATCCGATGGCGCTGGAACTCGAGACTGTGCTGCCGAGTCTGCGCCGCCGCGCCGACCAGGCCGGCAGTGTGCAGCAGGCGGTGGCGGGCATGCTCGCCGAGCGGGACGCCGCGCAGCGGGGCCGCGCAGCCTCCGCCCGGCCGACGGCTGCCGCCGGCAGGTCAGGCGCGCCCGTGCGGGCGGGCGCCGCGGTCCGCGCGGTCACCCCGACGATGGCGGCGATCCCCGAGGCGATGGCCGAGCGCATCCGTGAGCTCGGCGGCACCGTCCTCACCTCCACTCGCGCCGTCTCCATCGACGCGGACGGCACGGCGTGGACCGTCACCCTGGAGCCCGCCGGCTCTGACATCCCAGCGGGCGGCCCCGACACCGGCGCCGCAGCGGAGGCGACCGCGAGCGCACCGACGGCGATCACCGCGGACCGCCTCGTCATCGCGACCGATCCGGACACCACCCGCGACCTCCTGCGCGGCCTCGACACCGACCCCGCCCAGGCGAGCCTCGCCGATCTCGTGCCCGCCTCCCGGCCCGTGCCGGTGCGGCTGTGCACCCTCGTGCTGCAGGCGCCCGCTCTCAGCCGCCATCCGCGCGGCAACGGGGCGCTCGTGGCCCCGTCGGCCACCACCATCACGGCGAAGGCGATGACGCACGCGAGCGCGAAATGGGACCATGTCCGCACCGCGGCCCGCACGGACGAGCACCCGCACCGGCACGTGATCCGCCTCAGCTACGGCCGCGGCGACGAGCCCCTCCCCGACCGCGACCGATTCCCCGACCTGGCGCTGCGGGACGCCGCCCGCATCCTCGGCGTGGAGGGCGCCGGCCTCAGCCTCGTGGACTGGGCCCTCACCGACATCACCCGCACCCAGCGCAGGGCCGCCGCCGGGCACTCCGACGCGGTCGCGGCGCTCCGGTCGGCGCTGCCGGCCACCATCGAACTGTCCGGCGCCTGGATCGACGGCACCGGACTGGAAGCCATCACTCGAGAAAGGGACACCCGCTCATGAGCGAGATCATCCGCTTCACCACCTACACCGTCTACAAGAAGATCGGCGGCCTCAACGACGAAGGCACCGTCAGCGCCGACCAGGTCGAACAGGACCTGCGGAAGACCACCGAGGCGTTCTCGCCGCTCGGTGTGGAGGTCCTCGGCTTCTACGACGCCACCGCGTTCCGCGCGGAGGACGACCTCATCCTGTGGGTCTCCGCGGAGAAGCCGGAGGCGATCCAGGAGGCGCTGCGCCTGTTCGAGCAGTCGATCGCCGGCACCTACCTGGAGAAGGTGTGGCAGGCCTCCGGTGTGCACCGCGAGCACGAGTTCACCCGCACGCACCGCCCCGCGTTCATGGAGGACGACAAGCCGCGCAAGCAGTGGATCACCATCTACCCGTTCGTCCGCTCCTACGAGTGGTACCTGCTGGAGGAGGAGGAGCGCCGCGAGCAGATGGCCGAGCACGGCCGGTTCGGCCGCGACTACCCGAACGTGTGGGGCAACACCACCGCCGCGTTCGCCCTCGGCGACTATGAGTGGCTCCTCTCCTTCGAGGCCGATGAGCTGCACGAACTGGTCGACATGATGCGGCACCTGCGCTACACGAAGGCGCGCCTGCACGTGCGCGAAGAGCTGCCGTTCCACGTGGGCCGCCGCCTCGGCGAGCTCAGCGACGTCGCGGAGATCCTCCTGTGAGCGCCCCCATCGACTCGATCCTCTTCGCCTCCTTCGGCGGGCCGGAGACCCTCGATGACGTGATGCCGTTCCTGCGCAACGTCACCCGCGGTCGCGGCATCCCCGACGAGCGCCTCGAAGAGGTCAGCCACCACTACCGCGCCCTCGGCGGCAAGTCCCCCATCAACGACCAGAACAAGGACCTGATCGCGCGCCTGGAGAAGGCCCTCGCGGCACGCGGCATCGACCTGCCGGTCTACTGGGGCAACCGCAACTGGGAGCCGTACGTCAACGACACGGTCAAGCAGATGCACGCCGACGGGCACCGCCACGCCCTCGGTCTCGTCACCAGCGCCTACTCCTCCTACTCGTCCTGCCGCCAGTACCGGGAGGACTTCGGCCTCGCCCTGCAGGCGAACGACCTCAAGGGCGAGTTCGAGATCTCCAAGGCCCGCGTCTACTTCAACCATCCCGGGTTCCTCGACCCGGTCGTGGACTCGGTGCGCGGCGCCATCGCCGATCTCGAAGCCGACGGCCACGAGCGCTCCGCGATCGACGTGCTGTTCTCCACGCACTCCATCCCGAACACGATGGCGGACACCTCCGGTCCCCGCGACACGTGGGAAGAGGGCTCCGGCGGTTGGTACGTGCAGCAGCATCAGGCCGCCATCGACTACGTCATCGAGAAGGCCGGCGCATCGGATGTGCCGCACCAGCTGGTCTACCAGTCGCGGTCGGGCCCCGCCCACATTCCGTGGCTGGAGCCGGACATCAACGACGTCATCGAAGGCCTGGAGGGCCGCACCGCGGTCATCGTGGTGCCGATCGGGTTCGTCACCGACCACGTGGAGGTCGTGTGGGACCTCGACACGGAGGCGAAGGAGACCGCTGAGGAGAAGGGCCTGGCGTTCATCCGCGTCCCCACCTCCGGCAGCAGCGACCGCTTCGTCGAGGCCCTCGTGGACCTCGTGGACGAGCGGGTCAACGGTGCTGAGCCGACGATCGCTGTGGGCCGCGACATCCAGTGCGGCGACGTCTGCGGCGCCGGCTGCTGCCCGAACGCCCGCGCGATCCAGCCCACCACCTCCGGTGTGGACTCCGAGGAGGACTGGGAGAAGGCCGGGGAGCCGAGCGAGCTCGCCCTGATGATCCGCGCGAAGCGGGAGGGAGCCGGCCGATGACGGATGCGCCCGTGCGCGTGGGCACTCGCGCCTCGAAGCTGGCGCTGTCGCAGTCCGCCTGGGCTGCCCGCCACCTCGGGGTCGAGTTCGAGCTCGTCCACGTCTCCACCCACGGCGACCGCGACCAGACCTCCCCGCTCACGCAGATCGGCGGCACCGGCGTGTTCGTCTCCGCTGTCCGCGAAGCGCTGCTGTCCGGCGAGGTCGACGTGGTGGTGCACTCCCTCAAGGACCTCCCCACCGCCGAGCCCGACGGGATCCGCCTCGCCGCGGTCCCGCCGCGCGAGTCGCCCAGTGATGCCCTGATCGCCCGCGACGGCCTCACCCTCGAGACCCTCCCGGCGGGGGCGAGCGTCGGCACGGGTTCGCCGCGCCGTGCCGCCCAGCTGCGCCTCCAGCGCCCCGACCTGGATGTGCAGCCGATCCGCGGCAACATCGACACCCGCATCGCGAACGTCACCGAGGGCCGCTTGGATGCGGTGGTGCTCGCCGCCGCCGGACTCAACCGGCTCGGCCTGACGGACCGCATCACCGACGAGTTCGACCCGACGGTGTTCCTGCCCGCCCCCGCGCAGGGCGCCCTCGCGGTGGAGGTCCGGGAGGACGATCACCGGTTCGATGACGCCCTCGCCGCCCTCGACTGCCCCGCGACCCGCGCGGCCGTGACGGCGGAGCGTCAGCTGCTGAACTCCCTGGAGGCGGGATGCAGCGCCCCCGTCGCCGCGTTCGCGGTGGTGGACGGCGCCCAGCTGCGCATGCAGGCCGGCACGTACGGCAGCACCGCGCACATGCTGGAGGAGGCGGCCGGCCCGATGGAGGACCCGCGCCAGCTGGGCCGCCGCATGGCGGAGACGATGCTGGGCCGCGGCGCCCGCGACCTCCTGTCCGAAGGGATCTGAGCCCCATCACCGCCGCTTCTGCATCCGCTGCACCGTCCGGCCGGGTCCTCGTGGCCCGGCCGAACGGCCGCGCTGATGCCCTGCTGCGGGCCCTCGCGGATCGCGGCCTGGAAGGGGTGCACCATCCCGTCACCGCGTTCGAGCACAGCGACCTGACGGACCTGCGCCGTGCCCTCGATGCCGGCGCCTACGATGCGCTCGCCCTGACCTCGCGCACCACCGTGGAGGCGCTCTGCACCGGCGGCTGGCCCACGCGGTCCGGCCGGCAGGGATTCACGGTGGCAGCCGTCGGCCCCGGCACTGCCGACGCCGCCCGCGCAGCCGGCCTGCGGGTCGACCTCGTCGCCTCCGGCAGCGGGGAGGCCCTCGTCCGGGAGCTGCCCGCCCCCGCTCCGGGCGCGCGGCTCGCCCTGCCCGCGTCCTCCGCCGCCGACCCCGCCCACGCCGAGGGCCTGCGCGCCGCCGGCTGGGCGGTGGACCGCATCGTCGCCTACCGGCCCGTCCCGCGTCCCCTCCCGGACTCGGTGATCGCCGACCTGGCCGACGGGGCCGTCGGCGCCGTGGTCCTCACCTCCCCGATGATCGCCCGCGCAGTCCTGCAGCACCCGCTCGCCGACGACGTTCGTGTGATCGTGATCGGGGAGCCGACTCGGGCCGCCGCGGAATCCGTCGGCCACCCCCCGGACGCGATCGCCGCCGACCCGACCGACACCGCCCTCGCCGACGCCACCGTCCGCGCCATTACCGACCCGCCCCACTGAGAGGAGCACCAATGATCCACCGACCGAGGCGCCTGCGCGCCACCGCCGCCCACCGCCGGCTGGTGCGCGAGCACTCCCTGCGCACCGCCGACCTCATCCTGCCGATGTTCGTGCGCGAAGGCCTGGAGGAACCTCAGCCGATCTCGTCGCTGCCCGGCGTGGTGCAGCACAACCTCACCTCCCTGCGCGGGGCCGCCCGCGAGGCCGCCGAGCTCGGCCTCGGCGGCATCATGCTGTTCGGCGTCCCCGAGCAGAAGGACGCAACCGGCTCCGGCGGTGTGGACCCCGACGGGATCCTCAACCGCGCACTGCGCGAAGTCCGCACCGAAGTCGGCGACGACATCCTCGTGATGAGCGACCTGTGCCTGGACGAATTCACCGACCACGGCCACTGCGGCGTGCTCGGCACCGACGGGACCGTCGACAACGACGCCACCCTCGAGGTGTACGCCGAGATGGCGCGCCAACAGGCCGACGCCGGCGCCCACATCGTGGCGCCGTCGGGCATGATGGACGGCCAGGTCCGCGTCATCCGCGACGCCCTCGACGAGCACGGCCGCACCGACGTGGGCATCTACGCCTACACCGCCAAGTACTCCTCCGCGTTCTACGGCCCGTTCCGCGAAGCCGTCAACTCCTCCCTCACCGGCGACCGCCGCACCTACCAGCAGGACTCCGCGAACAGCGCCGAAGCGCTGCGCGAACTCGAGCTGGACGTGGCCGAGGGCGCCGACCTGGTGATGGTGAAGCCGGGCCTGCCCTACCTCGATGTGCTCAGCCAGGTGGCGGAGGCCTCCCCCGTCCCGGTGGGCGTGTACCAGGTGTCCGGGGAGTACGCGATGATCGAAGCGGCCTCCGCCAACGGCTGGCTGGACCGCGACCGCACCGTGCTGGAGTCCCTGCTGGCGTTCAAGCGCGCCGGCGCCTCCAGCGTCCTGACCTACTATGCGGCGCATGCGGCACGCCTGCTGCGTGAGCGCCCCGACGAATTCGGAGAGTACCTGTGAGCTTTGAGATGACCACCAGCAGCACCCTGTTCGAGCGCGCGAAGGCGTCCATCCCCGGCGGCGTCAACTCCCCCGTGCGCGCCTTCGGCTCCGTCGGCGGCACCCCGCCGTACCTCGTGCGCGGCAAGGGCGCCCTGCTGTGGGACGCCGACGGCAACGAATACGTCGACATGGTCGGCTCCTGGGGCCCCATGATCCTCGGCCACGCCGACGACCAGGTGGTGCAGGCCGTCCAGGAGGCCGCCGCGAAGTCCCTCTCATTCGGCGCCCCGCACGAGGGCGAGATCGAACTGGCGGAGACCGTGATCGAACGGATCGCGCCGGTGGAGCAGATCCGCATGGTCAACTCCGGCACCGAAGCGACGATGAGCGCGCTGCGCCTGGCCCGCGGCTTCACCGGCCGCGACATGATCATCAAGTTCGCCGGCTGCTACCACGGCCACGTGGACTCCCTGCTCGCGGAGGCGGGCTCGGGTGTCGCCACGTTCGCGCTGCCCGGCTCCGCCGGCGTCACCGACGCCACCGCCCACGACACCCTGGTCCTGCCGTACGGAGACCAGGAGGCCCTTGAGGCGGCGTTCGAGGAGCACGGTGAACGGATCGCCGCGATCATCACCGAAGCCGCGCCCTGCAACATGGGCGTCATCAACCCGGGGAACTTCAACGAGTTCCTGCGCCGCACCGCCGACCAGCACGGCTCCCTGCTCATCATCGACGAAGTCCTCACCGGCTTCCGCGCCTCCCGCGAAGGCTTCTACGGGGTGGACGGTGTGTCCGCTGACCTCGTCACCTTCGGCAAGGTCATCGGCGGCGGCATGCCCGTGGGCGCGTTCGGCGGCCGCGCCGACATCATGCAGCGCCTCTCCCCTCTCGGCCCGGTCTACCAGGCGGGAACCCTGTCGGGGAACCCGCTCGCCACCGCGGCGGGTCTGGCGACGCTGCGCCAGCTGGAGGAGCCGGTGTACGAGCAGATCACGACCGCCGGTGACGCGCTGAAGCGCGAACTGACCTCGGCGCTGAGCGCGGAGGGAGTTCCGCACACCGTGAACACCGCCGGCACCCTGTTCTCCGTGTTCTTCACCGACGGTCCCGTCGGCGACTACGAGGCGGCGAAGGCGCAGAACACGGAGGCGTTCGCGGCGTTCTTCCACACCATGCTGGACCAGGGCGTGTACATGCCTCCGTCGGCGTTCGAGACGTACTTCGTGTCCCGTGCCCACGACGACGCGATCATCGACCGGGTCGTCTCGGCGCTTCCTGCGGCGGCTCGCGCAGCCGCACAGGTAGGCTGAACGCATGATCCCACCGCAGCTGACCACACTGGGGCCGTACGCGATCCGGCTCCTGATCATCGGAGTCGTCTTCGGCGTCATCTCGGCCGTCATCCTGACGGGGCACACGACCGTTGCCGCTGTGCTGTCACTGCTGTGGTGGGTGCTGTCGTTCCTCGCGGCGGGCGCCGTCGGCCCCCTGGCCGCGAAGCGCCACCGCTCGGGCCCCGGCTACCCCGCGGAGCCCGAGCAGTGGCTCATCGCCTTCTCCCGCGCGTTCACCATCACCCTGGCGGTGCTGGTGCTCGTCGGCTGGTTGGGGCTGTCGCTGCCGGACCTGTTCGGCGGCGAGCAGGCCGCCGGTGCGGACGGCTCCTCCGTCCGACGGGTGCTGATGACCGCGATCCTCGCGGCGATCGCCGTGATCGGCGGCTGGCTGCTCTCCACGCGCCACACCCTCTGGCTGCTGTACGGATCCTCCCGCGGCGCGGAGGCGTCGACGCCCGCGGTCAGCGACGTTGAGCACCCGAGCAGCGAGGGCGGCTCGCACGCGGTTCACTGAAACCGGCGCTCGGCTGCGTGAGCGGACGCTGCCGGCGGGTGGTTCATCTCACCCTTGCGCAAATCGATTTACGCAACTTCTGCGTTGCAGAATCGGAGCCCGTAAGGCTAGCCTTACCTCATGAACGTTTCTCGTCGATCCCTGCTGACCGCATCCGCGGCAGCCACCGCCGCCTTCGCGGCGACCGCCCTGTCCGCCTGCACCACCTCGGCCTCATCCCCGGGCGCCGGCGGATCGGACTCCAGCAGTGACGATGCGGCACCGGTGACGATCAAGCACATCTACGGCACCACCGAGATCCCCTCCACTCCGACGAGGGTCGCCACCGTCTCCTGGGTCAACGCCGATACCGCCCTCGCCCTCGGTGTTGTGCCCGTGGCCATGCCCGCCATGGAGTGGGGCGGCAACGGCAACAGGTCCACCGACTGGATCGACGCCAAGCTCGCGGAGCTCGGCGGCCCCGCCCCCACGCTGTTCTCCGAAGCCGACGGCATCAACGCCGACGCCATCGCCGCCGCCACCCCCGATGTCATCCTCGCCGCCTACTCGGGACTCACCAAGGACGAGTACGAGAAGCTCTCCAAGATCGCCCGCGTCGTGGGCCCCATCAAGGCGAACTACCTGACGTCCTGGCAGGAGGCCGCCACCGTCATCGGAGCCGCGCTGCGCAAGGACCCGAAGGAGCTCATCTCCTCGGTGGAGAAGCAGATCACCGATGCCGGCAAAGACATCCCGAAGGGCACCACGTTCATCGCCTCCACCCTCGACACTGCGGCGAACACCATCTCCCTGTACACCGGGGACGACACCCGCCCCCGCCTGCTGCGCGCCCTCGGCATGACGGAGGCGGAGGTGGTGCGCAAGAACGCCCCGAAGGACCAGTTCTTCTTCGAATGGTCCCCGGAGCGCGCCGATGAACTGGACTCCGACGTCATCTACTCGTGGATCCCGGCCGGGACGAAGCCCGCTGACGTCAAGGCGAACTCCCTGTTCGGCCGGATCCCCGCGGTCCAGAACGACAAGCTGATCGTCACCGACTCCGACCACGCCACCCTGTCGGTCTCGGCGGCCAGCGCGCTGTCCCTCCCCTGGGCTGTGAAGAACGTGATCCCCGCCTGGATCGAGACCATCACGGCGTGAGCACACGCCTGCCCGTCCCGGTGATCCTGCTGGTCAGCGCCCTCGCCCTGGCCGGTGGGATCGTCGCTTCCCTGACGATCGGCGCGCGCGCAGTTCCCGTCGGCGAGGTCTGGGCGGCGCTGACCACCGCGGCGGACTCCACCAGTGCGGACGTGGTCCGCTCCCGGATCCCCCGCACCGTGCTCGCCGTCGCGGTGGGTGCAGCCCTCGCCGTGGCCGGTGCCGCGATGCAGGGCATGACCCGCAACCCCCTCGCGGATCCGGGCATCCTCGGCCTGAACGCCGGCGCCGCCTTCGCCGTGGTCGCCGCGATCCAGCTGTTCTCCATCGGCTCCGTCCTCGGCTTCGCCTCCGCCGCGTTCCTCGGTGCGGGCGTCGCCGCCGTCGCCGTGTACGTCATCGCATCCCTCGGCCGCGCCGGCGCCACCCCGGTGCGCCTCGCCCTCGCCGGCGCGGGACTGTCCGCTGCGCTCAGCGCTGCCACCTCCGCGATCCTGCTGACGAACAACACCGCGATCGGGCAGTTCCGCTTCTGGCAGGTGGGGGTGCTCGGCGCCCGCAGCGTCCGCGACGTCCTCCTGATCCTGCCGCTGATGCTGGCGGGCGCTGCGGTCATCGCCGGGTCGGCTCGCCTGCTGAACACCCTCGCCCTGGGGGACGACTCCGCGGCGGGCCTCGGCATCTCCGTCGCCCGCGGCCGGATCCTGCTCGGTGCGGGTGCGGTGCTGCTGGCGGGTTCAGCGACCGCCCTGGCCGGACCGATCGCGTTCGTGGGACTCGTGGTTCCGCATGCGGTCCGGCTGCTGGTGGGCGGTGACTATGCCCGGATCATTGCGCTGAGCGCGCTGCTGGGGCCGGTGCTGCTGCTGGTCGCCGACACCGTCGGCCGGGTGATCGCTCCGCCGGCGGAGGTGCAGGTCGGGGTGATGACCGCGGTCATCGGCGCCCCGGTGTTCATCGCACTGATCCGATCCGGCAGGCAGGTGGGACTGTGAGCGCTGCCCTCCGACTGACCGCGGTGCTGCTGTGGCTCGCCGCAGCGTGCCTGCTGCGCCTCATGCTGGGCGATCCCCTCCTGCTGGCCGGCGACATCATCCTCGGCCTCACCGGCGACGCCCCGGGAGTGCGCTTCATCCTCGTGGAGTCCCGCCTGCCCGCGGTCGCGGTGGGCGTCCTCGCCGGGGCGGCACTGGGTGCCTCCGGCACCCTGTTCCAGACTCTGCTGCGCAATCCTCTGGCCGCCCCGGATGTGGTGGGCGTCAGCTATGGAGCGTCGGCGGCGGCCGTGGTGGGGATGAGCGTGTTCGCCCTGCAGGGCCCCGCTCTCAGCGCGGTGGCTGTGCTGGGCGGTCTGGCGTCCGCGCTGCTCGTGATGTGGGTGGCGCGCGGCGGGACCACCCAGTTCGTCCTCGTGGGCATCGCGGTGGCCGCCGCGCTGCAGGCGGTGGTGAACTTCCTGCTGACCCGGTCTGATGCGCGCACCGCGCAGGACCTGCTGCACTGGCTGGTGGGGTCATTGGCGTCCGCGTCGTGGGAGCGCGCGGGTGTTCTCGCACTCTGCCTGCTGGGCCTCGCGCCGGCGGCGGCGCTGGTGATCCGGCCGCTGTCCTCCCTGGAGCTCGGCGAGGATGCGGCCGCGTCCCTCGGTACCCGCGTCGGCACGGCCCGCGTCGCGGTGGTGCTGGTCGCCGTGGCACTGAGCGCCGTCGCGATCGCGGTGACGGGGCCGCTCGCCTTCGTCGCGTTCCTCTCCGGGCCGATCGCGCGGCTGCTCCTTCCCGGCCGACGTGCCCTCGGCCTCACCCTCGCCGCCGCGGCCGCCGTGGGCGCCGCCCTCACCGTGACAGCGGACCTCACTCCTCTGCCCGCCGGTGTCATCACCGGTCTGCTGGGGGCTCCGTTCCTGCTGTGGATGCTGACCCGAAAGGACTCCTCCCTATGACCAGTCTGCGCGCCGACCACCTGTCCCTCGGCTATGACCGTTCCCTGATCGTGGACGACCTCTCCCTCGATCTGCCCCACGGCGAGGTCACGATCATCGTGGGCGCGAACGGGTCCGGGAAGTCGACTCTGCTGCGGGGCCTGTCCCGGCTTCTGCGCCCGCAGGGCGGCTCGGTGCTGCTGGACGGCAAGTCGATCCAGCAGCAGTCGCCGAAGCAGGTGGCGCGCAAGCTCGGCCTGCTGCCGCAGACGCCGACAGCGCCCGACGGCATCACCGTGCGCGACCTCGTGGGACGCGGCCGGTTCCCCCACCAGGGTCTGTTCCGCTCCCTCACCGCGGAGGACCACGCCGCCGTGGACCGTGCCCTGGCCGCCACGGGGATGCAGGAGCACGCGGACCGGATCACCAGTGAACTGTCCGGCGGGCAGCGGCAGCGCGCCTGGATCGCCATGGCGCTCGCGCAGGAGACCGACCTGCTGCTGCTGGACGAGCCGACCACCTTCCTGGATGTGGCGCACCAGATCGATGTGCTGGACGTGGTGCAGCGGCTGAACCGGGAGCGCGGAACCACGGTGGCGATCGTCCTGCACGATCTGAACCTCGCCGCCCGGTACGCCGACACCCTGGTGGCGATGAAGCAGGGAGCGGTGGTCGCCGCCGGGGCGCCCGGGGACGTCGTCACATCGGAGCTGGTGGGCGAGGTGTTCGGCCTGGACGCGGACGTGGTGACCGACCCGCGGACCCGGACACCGATGGTGGTGCCGCGCCGGGCGGCGGCTGCGGATCGTCCCCGTCCGGTGCTGGAGATCGCCCATTCGCTGCTGATGCGCACGCACGTGGCGCAGGTGGAGAACCTCTCCCCCACGTTCCTGCGCCTGACGCTGGCCGGCCCAGACCTGCAGCACTTCGGCTGCGGGGCTCACCCGCAGGATCTGCGGGTCAAGGTGCTGGTGCCTCCGTCGGCCGATCCGGGGCGCCCGGCGGGCACCGCTGCTGCCTCCGCTGCCGCACCGTCCGCCGGCGCCCGCGGCGATGCCGACCCGATCGAGCGTCTGCGGCCCGGGGCGAGCTGCACTGAGGCCGAGGCCGACGCCTGGTACAAGGAGTGGCTGCAGGTGCCGGAGGAGGTGCGCGGCGTCATGCGCACCTACACGGTGCGCGAGCACCGGCAGGCTCTGCACCCGGGCAATGCGAGTCCGCATCCGGAGATCGTGATCGACGTGGTGCGGCACATCGGCGGCCGGGCCTCCGAGTTCCTCCAGTCAGTGCAGGTGGGCGACACGGTGGAGATCCTCGGACCGAATCGGCACGTGGTGGGGCCGGACTGGGCGGGGATCGCGTTCCGCCCCGGGGACGCGCGGCACCTGCTGCTGGCCGGGGACGAGACGGCGGCGCCGGCGATCCTGTCGATCCTGGAGGCGCTGCCCGCATCGTTCACAGGTGACGCCGTGATCGAAGTGCCGGATTCCGCTGATGAGATGCCCGTGATGACGCGCAGCGCCGTGCGCGTGCAGTGGCTGGTGCGCGGGTCGCAGCCGTCCGGGGCTCTGCTCGAGGACGCTGTGCGCAGCTGCGTGGCGCCGCCGCCGTTCCTGGAGGCCGGGGAGGAGCCGGAGGACATCGACGTGGACCAGATGATGCTGTGGGAGACCGCCTCGGGCGGGTCGCTGCCGTTCTACGCGTGGCTCGCCGGGGAGGCGGGCGTCATCAAGCAGCTGCGCCGCTACCTGGTGCGCGACGCCGGTATCGACCGGACGCAGGTGAGCTTCATGGGCTACTGGCGGGTGGGCCGTTCGGAGTCCTGACCCCGCCGCCGGGCCGCGGGGATCGAATCGCCGCCCTCGAGCGGGCCTGATGCTCCCTCCGCTCCGGTCCGGCCCCGCCCCGGCCTGGCCCGGGCCCACCGGTCCGGTGCATGCGTTTCAGCGCTCATTCCGGCGATTGAGAGCGCTGAAACGCATGGAACCGGGAATGTGCGCTGACCTTATGCGGCGCGCTGCCCGAGCCACGGGTCCAGCGCGTCAGCGCGCCCGAGCCAGGGGGCGAGCCCGTCGGCCCACTCCTCCTCGGTCAGCAGGCAGGTCTGGAAGGCCTGGCGCACACGCGCGGCATCAGCGGGGTCCACTCCGGTGATGACCAGGCGGGTGCGCGGCAGAGCCGTCACTGCGGGCACGGGCCCCGGGGTCGGCGCTGCCCCGTCGGCCCCTCCCCCGGCGTCCCGGCTGAGGCCGGTGCGCGCTTCGCTCTGCTCCGCATCCACACCGATGGCGAGCTGCCCGCCGGCACCCTCCCAGCGGCACACCGAATGCGGTCGGGTCGGCACCCAGAACTCGCCGCGAGCACGCAGGCGCCCCGCACCGATCCATTCGATGTTCTCCACCAGGCGGTCCGGGTGGAAGGGCCGCTCGTCCTCCAGTTCGATCGTCCACGCATGCGCGGTGGACGGGTGCGCGTGAGGTCGCACGAGGCGGGAGTGGGCCGAGTCGCAGGAATGGCGGTGGCCGAACACAGCCTCCTCGTCCACGTCGTAGTGGTCGGTGAGGATCGCGTCGGCGGCGGCGAGCTGCGCCACCAGGTCATGGCCGACGGGGTCCTCCTCGTCCACCGCCACGATGTCCGCGTACTCCACCTGGGCGGCGAGCACCTCGCCGATGCTGCGTTCGTCCGCACCGGATGCGGTAAGGCCGCGCTCGGCCACGGTGTCGTCTCCGAGCAGGTCGTTCTGCACGGTGCGGGAGTCCACGGCGGTCACCACGCGAGCCAGGTGCGCGCCGGGGACGGATGCGGAGAGCAGGTGCGCGATGACGTGGGGGTCTGCCGTGACGGGGACGGCGAGGACGATCGCATCCCAGCGCCCGGCGTCGACCAGGGAGCGGAGGGTGGGGATCGCTTCGGTGCTCATCGCGCAGGTGGAGCAGGGATGCTCGAGGTGGATCGCGGTGTCGTCGAGGATGCCGGTGGAGTCGGAGACGACGCGGCGCAGGGTGTGCCCGGTGAGGTCGTGACGGAGGGTCACGGTCCGACGGGCCCCGAGCATGAGTGAGGCTGCGAGGCCGTCGCGCAGGACGGGATCCATCGAGGCGACGATGGCGATAGGCGTGGAGTGGGTCATGGCGTCCCCTCCTCCTTCTTGTTGATAACGGTTCTCATCCGCTATAGTGCTTCACCATGACCACCTACTGTCAAATCACCGGCAAGCGCCCCACATCCGGCAGGCGCGTCTCCCACTCGGGAAAGCGCACCGCCCGCACCTTCCGCCCGAACCTGCAGACGAAGATGTTCTACGTCCCGTCGCTCGGTCGGCGGGTCACGCTGACGGTCTCCGCCGTCGGCCTCAAGACCATCAACCGCCGCGGGATCGATTCCGTTGCCCGCGACCTCATCGCCCGAGGGGAGAAGATCTGACATGGCGAAGGCCAGCGACATCCGACCCATCATCCGCATGCAGTCCACCGCCGGCACCGGCTACACCTACGTCACCACGAAGAACCGGCGGAACACGCCGGACCGCCTCGTACTGCGCAAGTACGACCCGATCGCCCGCCGCGTCGTCGAGTTCAAGGAGACCCGCTGATGGCGAAGACCTCGAAGATCGCCCGCAACCGCCAGCGCGAACAGGTCGTGGCGAAGTTCGCCGACCGCCGCGCCGAACTGAAGCGCACCATCAAGGATCCGGCCAGCTCACCCGAGCAGCGCGCCGCCGCCCAGGCCGAACTGCAGCGCCAGCCCCGTGACGCCTCCGCCACCCGCCTGCGCAATCGCGACCGCATCGACGGCCGCCCCCGCAGCGTGTACCGCAAGTTCGGTCTCTCGCGGGTGCGGCTGCGCGAACTCGCCCACCGCGGCGAACTGCCCGGGGTCACGAAGTCGAGCTGGTGAGGGGCCGACGGGTTCCTCCGCACCCCGATCCGGCGCTGCACGCCCGCGCCGCCGCACTGCACAGCCGCGCACAGACAAGGAAGCACACATGAAGAAGGACATTCACCCCACCTACGAACCGGTGGTGTTCCGCGACAAGTCCGCGGACTTCGCCATCCTCACCCGATCCACGGCCGCCGGCCGCGCCACCGGCACCGTGACCTGGGAGGACGGCCGCGAGTATCCCGTGATCGACATGGAGATCTCGTCCGCCTCGCACCCCTTCTACACGGGCAGTGCACGGGTCGTGGACACTGCCGGCCGCGTGGAGAGGTTCAACCGCCGCTACGGCCGAAAGGCCGCCGGCGCAGAGAAGAAGGAGTCAGCAGCATGAAGGTCCGTGCTTCGATCCGGTCGCTCGCGAAGCAGCCGGGCGCGCAGGTTGTGCGCCGACGCGGCCGCACGTTCGTCATCAACAAGAAGAACCCGCGCATGAAGGGGCGCGCCGGCTGAGTCAGCTGATGCCAGCGGTGGCCACGAGTCATTCGAGGCCGCCGCGGACGTGCAGAAGTTGGAGTGAAACCGCCCCTCAGGTGGCCCGATGGCCGGATCTGGGGCGTTTCACTCCATCTTGTGCACAAGGGCGGCCCTGACCCGGCGGCCTGGCGCCCCACGAGACCGAGAACCGGCAACCTGGCGCCCCGCGGGACCGAGGAGCAGCAGCCTGGCGCCCCGCGGGATCGCGACCCGGCGGGCGCAGAGCGACTCTCGGCCGCACACCCCGTTGCATGCGCTTCAGCGCCCATTCCGCCTGGAATGAGCGCTGAATTGCGTTGAACCGCCGCGGGCCATGGCTGGGCGGGCTCGGAGCGACGCTGCAGCGACGAGGCAGCGAGCCCCGTAAGCGATCGCTTGGCGGGCAGCAGCGGTAGGTCAGCGGGTGCGAATGCTGGAGCCGCTGGTCCGCTTCGACGGAGCGAAGAACGGGCTGCGGGCGGATGCCCCGCTGCCCATCCACAGGCGGGCCGGCTTCTTCGGCTCCAGGCGACCGGCCTTGTCGTGGTGGCGGATCGTCACCGTGCCGCCCCACATGACGGTCTCCGGCACAACAGTCCAGCCGCGGGATGACCGGGCACCGGTCCCGGAAGCGGAGGTGACGGCCTGGCCGGCGGCAGCGTCGGCGGCATCGGCTGCACCGGCACCCTGCCCGGCATCAGCGACCTGCTGCCCATCGCCGGCGCCCTGCTCAGCCGCCCGCTCCGCCTCGGCACGATCCATGAGGTCCGCGAGGTCCTGCTCGACAACCGCGAACGCCGTGGAGAAGGCCTGCGCCTCACGATGACGCCGGATCGCCTTCTCGTACAGGGCCACGAACACGGCACTGGCGCGCGGCCACGAATGCTCCTCGGCATCCGCACGACCCGCCGCACGGACGCGGTCCACCAGACGCGGATCGTCCAGCAGCTCAACGGCTCGCTCCAGGGAGCCGCCCGGCACAGCGGAGTCGGAAACATCGAAGAGGATGCCGTTCTCACCGCTGGTGATCTGCTCCATCGTGGGGCCCGACCGCGCCGCAATCACCGGAAGCCCGCTCGCCTTCGCCTCTAGGATCACCAGCCCCAGGGTCTCCGTGACCGACGGGAACACGAACGCGTCAGCCGAGGCGAACGCGCGCGCCAGCTCCTCGCCGCGCATGAACCCTGCGAAGGTGGTGTTCGTGCCGGCGAACAGCTGCTCCAGTTCCCCGCGAACGGGGCCGTCTCCGACCACCGCGAGCGCGATGTCGTCACGGCGGCGCATCATCGGCTCCAGCAGGTGCAGGTCCTTCTCGGCGGCGAGGCGCCCGACGAACAGCAGCAGCCGTCGGCCCTGCACACCGCCGAGGCGCTCGCGCATCTCGTCATCGGCGCGGCTCGGGCGGTACAGCTCGGTGTCCACGCCCGACGGCACCACATCGACGCGGCGCACGCCCTGCGCCATCAGCTCCGAGCGCGCGGTGGCGCTGGTGGCGATGTTGACCTCGGCGTCGCGGTGCATCTTCTCGGTCGCCCAGCCGACCAGGGGCGCGCCCCACGACCAGGCAGGGTAGCGCTCGAGGTACGCCGGGAGGTTCGTATGGTAGCTCGCCGCCAGCGGAATGCCGTACTTCTTCGCCGCCCACACGCCGACCTGGGCCAGCAGGATCGGCTGCACGGCGTGGATGACGTCCGGGCGGAAGTCCTGCACCACCTGATCGGCGACGATGCGCGCCTGCACGAGGGGCAGGGACCAGGGGCGGTGGCTGTAGAATGGCGTCTTCACGGCGCGCACGCCGTGGATGAGGACCCGTCGGCCGCCCGTTTCGTACACGCGGGCGCCGAGGTCAGGCGCGATGACCTGGACCTCGTGGCCCTCGGAGATGAGGTGGTCGATGAGTCGCTTCAGACGGGTGACGACCCCGTCGATGGAGGGAATGAACGTCTCGGTGACGATCAGTACCTTCATTTCCACGTCACTTTCGGCAGGACGAGTTCCCGCTTGACCCTGTCGCTGTAGCGCTGTGCGGTGCGCAGGGCGTCGGCGATGACCTCGTCGGTGAGCAGGTGCGGTTCGAGGCCCAGGTCGATGAGCCGGGTGTTGACGGCGTTGTAGTAGTGGTCGTACTTCTCTATGCGCGGGTTCTCGATGTTCTCCACGCTGGGGTCCAGATCCATGGTGCGCGCCACCGCGGCGACGCGGTCGGCGAGCTCCTGCACCGAGAACTGCTCGGTGAACTGGTTGAACACGCGGAACTCGCCGCGGTCCGCCGGGTTGTTGCAGGCGATCTCGATGCAGCGCACCGTGTCCTCGATGTTGAGGTAGCCGCGAGTCTGGGAGCCCTGGCCGTACACAGTGATGTCATGGCCGATGGCCGCCTGAATGATGAAGCGGTTCAGGGCGGTGCCGAAGACCGCGTCATAGTCGAAGCGATTGGCGAGGCGGTCGTCCAGGCGGGTCTGCTCGGTGTCCAGGCCGTACACGATGCCCTGGTTGAGGTCCGTGGCGCGGATGCCCCAGATGCGGCACGCGAACATGATGTTGTCGCTGTCGTGGACCTTGGACAGGTGGTAGAAGCTGCCGGGCTGCTTCGGGAAGGGCAGGCGGTCGGTCCGACCCTTGTGCTCGATCTCGATCCAGCCCTCTTCGATGTCGATGTTCGGCTGGCCGTACTCGCCCATGGTGCCGAGCTTGACGAGGTGGGCGTCCGGAGCGAACTCCTTCATCGCGTAGAGGACGTTGAGGGTGCCCTCCACATTGTTGCGCTGGGAGTAGATCGCGTGCTCGCGGTCGATCATGGAGTAGGGCGCGGAGCGCTGCTCAGCGAAGTGGACGAAGGCGTCCAGCTGCTGGCCGTCCGTGGCCTCCCGGAACACTCCGGTGAGGAAGTCCCAGTCGTTGAGGTCGCCGATCCGGGTCTCGATCGTGCGTCCGGTCAGCTCCTTCCACGCCTCAACGCGCTCCTCCAGGGATGCGATCGGGGTGACGGAGTTGGAGCCGAGCTCCTCGTCGATCCTCTCCCGCACGAGCGAGTCCACGATGGTAACCCGGTGGCCCTGAGCTGACAGATGAAGGGCTGTCGGCCAACCGCAGAATCCGGCGCCGCCAGCAACAACGATATTCAGATTACTCACGCGGGTCACGTTACCGAGGCAAGGTCAATGCCCGGTGAACGAGCATCGACGAGGATCCAACAGGAATGCCCCGTGGATCACATTCGGCGCCGTGACAGCATCTTCACTCCACCCGCACACATCGCGACCAGTTCCTCCGCGCGCGTCGCGATAGGATCGAAGGGTCCACACCGTGCGGAGGTAACGTGAGCTTTCTCGACAGAATCGAACGCGGGCTCGACCGAGGCGTCGCCAGCGTCTTCAACCGCGGCAGCGGATCGATCAAGCCGCTCGACCTGGCCCAGGGTCTGAAGCGTGAGTGCGATGACCAGATCCACGTGCTGGACCGGGCCCGCACTCTCGCCCCCAACACGTACTTCCTGTACCTGCACTCCTCGAACTACGACCAGTTCGAGTCCTGGAAGGACGCCCTCCAGGACCAGCTGCAGGACATCCTCGTGGACCACGCGGACAAGCAGCGCTACCTCTTCGTCGGCAACGTCAGCGTCACCATCGAACGCGATGACGAGGTGCGCGCCGGTCGCTTCGAGACCGAGTCCCGCACCGAACGCTCCTCCCTCGCACCCGCCACCGGGGACGCCCAGCAGTTCCAGCCGATCCTGGAGATCGACGGCCAGCAGTACCTCCTCACCGGCCCCGTCACCGTGCTCGGCCGCGGCGGCGACAGCGACATCATCCTGGACGACACCGGAGTCTCCCGTCACCACCTCGAGCTGCGCGTGGACCGCGGCACGATGACCGCGACGGACCTCGGCTCCACCAACGGCACCTACGTGAACGGCGAGCGGGTCACCACGCCCACTCCCCTGCCCGACGGGGCCACCATCCGCATCGGGCGCACCCGCCTCAGCGTGATCCTGCCGCAGAGCACAACGGAGTGGTGACGACTTGAGCGAACTGACGATCGTCGTCCTGCGCCTGGCGTTCATCATCGCCCTGTGGGTGTTCGTGGTGGCCGCCCTGATCATCCTGCGCAACGACCTGTTCGGCACCACGGTGATCTCCCGCGGCAGCGGGAAGGACAAGCGCCGTGAGCAGAGGACCGTGACGAGTCCCGAAGAGCTGGCGAAGATGCGCACCGATCCGGAGGCCGTGGCGACCTCGCTGGTGGTGACCGCGGGGCCGCTGAAGGGCACCACGATCCGCCTGGGTGCGTCCCCGGTGCTGATCGGCCGCGCGCCCGAATGCACGCTCGTGCTCAATGATGACTACGCCTCGAACCGCCATGCCCGGATCTTCCCCGACGGGGACGACTGGTTCGTGGAGGACCTCGGCTCCACCAACGGCACCATGCTCTCCGATCAGCAGATCACGCAGGCGGTGCCGTTCAAGTCGGGTGCGCAGGTGCGCATCGGCCGCACTGTCATCGAACTCCGACGGGGGCCCCGATGACAGTCGCCCTCCACTACGCGGCCAGGACCGATGTCGGTCTGGTGCGCTCGAACAATCAGGACTCCGGCTATGCGGGGCCCCACCTGCTGGTGGTGGCCGACGGCATGGGCGGACACGCCGGCGGTGACGTCGCTTCGTCCCTCGCGATCGCCCGCCTCATTCAGCTGGAGGCCGATGCCCCCGCGACCGACATCGTGGCCGGGCTCGAAACCGCGATCCTGGAAGCGGACCGCTCCATCGTGCGCCGCGCCCGTGAAGAGCCGCTGCTCAGCGGCATGGGCACCACCGTCACTGCTCTGCTGCGCGCCGAGGGCAAGTTCGCGCTCGCCCACATCGGCGATTCCCGCGCCTACGTGGTGCGCGACGGCGAAACGCACCAGGTCACGAAGGACCACACCTTCGTGCAGCGCCTCATCGACGAAGGCCGCCTCACCCCCGAAGAAGCGGAGCGCCACCCGCAGCGCTCCATCATCATGCGGGTCCTCGGCGATCTGGACACCGACCCCGAGCTCGACCTCTCCCTGCGCCCCGCGAACGTGGGCGACCGCTGGCTCCTGTGCTCCGACGGCCTCTCCGGTGTGGTCAGCCACGACACGATCGACGCGAGCCTGCGCGAGATCGACGACGTCGAGGAGTGCGCCGATCACCTCATCGAGCTGGCCCTGCGCGCCGGCGGCCCCGACAACATCACCGCGATCGTCGCCGACGTGGTCGACCTCGACCAGATCCGCCGCACCGAGGATCTGCCGTCGACGAAGACGCAGGTCGTCGGCGCCGCCGCGATCGACCGCAACCGTCCCACCCAGGCCACCGGGCCCGCTGCCCGCGCCGCCGCCCTCACCCGCGAATCCGCGCCCTATGAGGATGAGGACTTCGAGACCGAGGAGCCGCCCCGCCGCGGTCCCTGGCCCGCCATCGCCGCCGCGGCGCTGCTCGCGATTCTGCTGACCGGTGCCGCCTGGTTCGGCTACTCCTGGACGCAGGACCAGTACTACGTGGGCACCGACGGCACCACCGTGCAGATCTACCGCGGCGTCCCGCAGGACCTGGGCCCGATCAGTCTCAGCAGCGTGGAGACCGACACCGGCATCCCCGTGAAGGACCTGCGCCCCATCACGCAGACCCAGGTGAAGTCCACCATCGTGGCGAACGACCTGAAGGACGCGGAGCGGATCGTCGCCGAACTGAAGACCGAGGCCACTCCGCCGGAGCCGTCGCCGAGCCCGACCCCGTCGGCCTCCCCGACCCCATCCACGAGCGCGACCCCGTCGGCTTCCCCCTCCGCGCCCGCCAGCCCGAGCGAGTCCTCGCCGGCTGCGGGCCCCGCCGCCGACGCCCCGACCGCTGAGGGCCGGATCTGATGGCAACAGTCGTCACCTACCAGGCCCGAACGCGCCGTCTGCTGCTGGCGGCGCTGACCGTCGCCGCCCTCGTGCTCGGCGCGGGAGCGCTGCTGATGGTCGACTTCGGCCGACGGGACGAGATCCAGCCCGAGACGCTCTGGGAGATCGGCATCGTCAGCGCCGTCGCCCTGGTGCTCGCCGGCGTCGTCGCTGTCCGCGCCCCGTTCGCGGACCCGCTGATCCTGCCCGTCACCGTCCTGCTGAACATGGTGGGCCTCGCCGAGATCCGCAGCGTGGACCTCGTGTACGAGGAGTTCACCCGCTGGGGCCACGGCTTCTCCTCCCGCCAAGTGATGTGGACGGGGATCGCGATGGCGCTGGCGCTGCTCGTGTTCTTCATCGTGCGGGACCACCGCACCATGCGGCGGTACACGTGGATCACCGGCGCTGTGGGCCTGGCGTTTCTGCTGCTGCCGCTGATGCCGATCATCGGCTCCGCCAGCTACGGCGCCCGCATCTGGATCCGCATCGGCTCCTACTCGTTCCAGCCCGCCGAGATCGCCAAGATCATGTTCGCGATCTTCTTCGCCGGCTTCCTCGTGTCCCGCCGCGACACCCTCGCCCTCGCGGGGCCTCGCATCCTCGGCGTCACCCTGCCCCGCTGGGCGGACTTCGGCCCGATCCTCGGCGCCTGGCTGTGCGCCACCGCGGTGCTCGTGTTCCAGAACGACCTCGGCACCTCGCTGCTGTTCTTCGGCCTGTTCGTGGTGATGCTGTACACCGCCACGGACCGCCTGTCGTGGCTGATCATCGGCGCCGCCATGTTCACCCCGCCGGCGCTGCTGTCCGTGACGAAGCTGTCGCATGTGCAGCGCCGCCTCGAATGCTGGCTCGACCCGATGTCGTCTGCGAACTTCGCGAACTGCGGCCAGATCAACAACGGCATCTACGGCCTCGCCAACGGCGGCCTGATCGGCACCGGCCTCGGGCAGGGCCGCCAGGACCTCGTCCCCTTCGCCCAGTCCGACTACATCTTCGCCTCCCTCGGTGAGGAGCTCGGCCTGATCGGCGTGTTCGCGCTGCTGATGCTGTACGGCATCCTCGTGCAGCGCGGCCTGCGCGCCGCTATCGGCATGCCCGACGGGTTCGGCAAGCTCCTCGCCGCCGGCCTCGCCTTCTCCATCGGCCTGCAGATCTTCATCGTGGTGGGCGGAGTGACCCGCGTGGTGCCGCTGACCGGCCTCACGCTCCCGTTCATGGCGGCCGGTGGTTCGTCCCTGGTGGCGAACTGGATCATCATCGCGCTGCTGATCAAACTGTCCGACGCCGCCCGGCGACCAGCGGCGCGCACCCTGGACAAGGCGTCCGCGAAGAAGGTTGAGGAGGCGACCGCCGCATGAACAAGCCCCTGCGCCACGTGTCGCTCGTGCTGGCGGTGCTGTTCCTCCTGCTGTTCGGCTCCTCCACGTACTTCCAGGCGATCCGCACCCACGAGCTGAGCGCCGACTCCCGCAACGCCCGCGCCATCTACAACGAGTACGGCCGCGCCCGCGGCCCCATCGTGGTGGACGGCGAAGCGGTCGCCACCTCCACCCAGGTGAACGACAACTACGGCTACCAGCGGTCCTACGACCCGGCCCGCACCTACTCCTCCGTCACCGGATACTACTCGGTCGTGTACGGCTTCAGCGGCATCGAGGCCGCGATGCAGAAGGAGCTCAGCGGTGACGCCGACGCGCTCTTCTACCAGCGCGTGCGGGACCTGATCTCCGGTCGGCCTGCCCGCGGCGCCACCGTGGAGCTGACGATCGACCCGGCGATGCAGAAGGCGGCCGTGGATTCGCTGGACGGGCGCAAGGGCGCCGTGGTGGCCCTCGACCCGGAGACCGGTGCGGTGCTCGCCCTCGTCTCCTCCCCCACGTTCAACCCGAACGACCTCGCCGGGCATGACACCACGAAGGTCGCGGAGAACTGGAAGCGCCTGCAGGAGGACCCGGATCGTCCGCTGCGCAACCGCGCCATCTCCGGCAACCTGTATCCCGCAGGCTCCACGTTCAAACTGCTGGTCGCGGCCTCAGCGCTGCAGGACGGCGGGTACACGAAGGACTCCGTGGTGCCCGGTCCCGGTTCCTACCGGCTGCCGAACTCGAACTCCACCATGACGAACTTCTCCGGCGGTGACCGCACCGCCTGCGGACCGAACAACGAGTCCTCCCTCCAGGCCGCCATGCAGCAGTCCTGCAACACGTCGTTCGCGATGCTGGGTGTGAAGCTCGGCGAGGACAAGCTCGCCGCCACCCTGAAGGACTACGGCTTCGGGCAGGAGCAGTACATTCCGATGAAGGTCGCGCCGTCGCACATCGCCACTGACATGGACGATGCGCAGCTGGCGATGACGTCCATCGGCCAGTACGAGACCCGTGTGACCCCGATGCAGATGGCGATGGTCGCAGCGTCGTTCGCGAACGACGGCGTCGTGATGGAGCCGCAGGTCGTCAAGGGTGTGCGCACCTCGTCGCTGACCCAGGTGTCCACGATGACCCCGAAGCGCATGTCGCAGCCGCTGTCGGCGTCTAACGCCGCGCAGATGCGCGAGATGATGCAGGCGACCGTCGAGGACGGCACCGGCGGCGCGGCCCGGATCGACGGCCTCGAGGTGGGCGGCAAGACCGGCACCGCCGAGTGGGAGCGCGGGAAGAAGGCGCACTCCTGGTTCGTCGGCTACGCATCCGATGGTCAGAAGAAGGTGGCCATCGCGGTCATCGTCGAAGAGGGCGGATACGGCAGCCGCGTGGCTGCCCCCATTGCACGTGACGTCATGAAGGCGAGGTACGAGAGGTGAAGACCAAGAAGGGGCTTGTCCTCGAAGGACGCTACGAGCTCACCCGCCTCATCGCCACCGGCGGCATGGGCCAGGTGTGGGAAGGCCTGGACAAGGACCTGGACCGCACCGTGGCCGTGAAGGTGCTGCGCGAGGAGTTCGCCGGCGAAGAGGGCTACCTGAAGCGGTTCCGGGCGGAGGCCCGCCACACCGCCGCGCTCGCGCACGACTCGATCGCCGCACTGTACGACTACGGCGAGCTCGACGGCCGCGCCTACATCGTGATGGAGCTGGCGCCCGGGCGCCCGCTGTCGGACATCATCGAGGAGAACCCGAACGGCATCGATGAGGCCCGCGTGACCACCGTGATCCGCGAGCTCGCCCGAGCCCTGGACGCCGCGCACGTGAAGGGCGTGGTGCACCGTGACGTGAAGCCGGAGAACATCCTGGTGGATGAGGCGAACGGCTGGGCGATCAAGGTGACGGACTTCGGCATCGCCCGCTCCAATGAGCAGGCGCGGCTGACGAAGACCGGCCTGGTGATGGGCACGGCCCAGTACCTTGCGCCGGAGCAGGCGATGGGCAAGCAGGCGACCAGCCTCTCGGACGTGTACGCCCTCGGCATCGTCACCTACGAGATGCTGACCGGTGAGCGGCCGTTCACCGGCACCAGCCAGGTGGAGATCGCGATGGCGCAGGTGAAGCAGCCACCGCCGGAGCTGCCCTCCACGATCAGTGAGGACATGCGCACTCTGGTGATGATGATGCTGGCAAAGGCACCGGCGAACCGCCCGCGGTCGGCGTCGGCCGTGGCGCGGATCCTCGACGAGCTCGAACGCGGTGAGCAGCCGCGGTTCGCCGCCGGGCCGGTGGCGACGGGCCCGCAGAAGACGGGTGAGCGCAAGCAGAAGGACGACAGCCCGATCTCTCCGACGGGCACGCGCACCGCCGCAATGCCGCTGCTGGGCAAGCCCCGGTCGGTGTCGGTGCGGTCGGCTGCGGCGCCGAGCGCGTCGGGCGCGGCGTCGTCGAATTCGGCGCTGAGCGCCAATCCGGCGCGCACGGGCTCGGCGGAGTCGCTGAGTGCGAACTCGGCGCTGAGTGCGAACCCGGCACCGGATCATTCGGCGCGGCGGCCCGACGGGGTCCGCACCGTGCGGGAGGCGCAGCGGTCGCAGAAGTCGTCCTCCCTGGTGCTGCCGCTGATCGTGGTGCTGACCGTGATCATCATCGGTGTGGCGCTGGCAATCCTTGTTTCGCAGGGAGGCATGTCGTTGGGCTGGGAGCACGTAGGATTGACGGACGGATCGGTGCTGGCCGGCGAAGGAATAAGGACGGGTGAACGGTGACTGAGTCGACGATGCTCCTCAACGGCCGCTACGAGATCGGCCGCCTCCTGGGGCGCGGCGGCATGGCTGAAGTGCTGCTCGCCACCGACACGCGCCTGCACCGCACCGTTGCCGTCAAGGTCCTCCGCAGCGAGTTCGCGCAGGACGAGCACTTCCAGGAGCGGTTCCGCCGTGAAGCGCAGAGCGCTGCGAGCCTGAACCATCCCGCGATCGTCGCCGTGTACGACACCGGCGAGGATGTGAAGACCGAGCCCAACGGCACCGAGGTGACCATCCCGTACATCGTGATGGAGTACGTGGAGGGTGAGACCCTGCGCTCCAGCGTGAACGAGGAGCACCCGATGGACGTCCATCAGGCGTCCGAGATCATGGCCGGGGTGCTGTCGGCGCTGGAGTATTCGCACCGCCACGGCATCGTGCACCGCGACATCAAGCCCGGCAACATCATGATCGACAAGGCCGGTGCGGTGAAGGTGATGGACTTCGGCATCGCCCGTGCTGTCGCTGAAGCCACGAACAACATGACGCAGACGTCCGCCGTGATGGGGACGGCGCAGTACCTGTCGCCGGAGCAGGCGCGCGGCCAGCAGGTCGATGCCCGCTCGGACGTGTACTCCGCTGCCGTGGTCCTGTACGAGCTGCTGTGCGGTCGCCCGCCGTTCCAGGGCGATTCGCCGGTGTCGATCGCGTACCAGCATGTACGTGAGCTGCCGGAGCGTCCCTCCACGTTCAACCCGAGCATTTCGCCGGCGATGGACGCCGTGATCCTGAAGGGCCTGGCGAAGGACCGCGATGAGCGCTATCAGAGCGCACTCGCGTTCTCCCGCGACATCGCGGCCGTGGCCGCGGGCCGGCAGCCGTCGGCTGAGCTGCCCGCCGCCTACGCCGGTGGTGGCGCTCCCGTGGACGCGCCCACGCAGGCGCTCGCGCCCGCTGATCAGCCGACGGAGCGTCTGTCGGCCACCCAGCTGATTCCGACGACCGGGCCGGGTGCCGCGGTCGCCGCCGGTTCCACTGCCGCGGCCGGGGTCGCCGGGGCGGGCGCTGCGCACGCGCACTCGAGCGCCGCTGAGCCGGCCACGGCCAACGGGGCGGCTGTTGAGGAGCGCCGTCGGGACCGGACCCCGGTTCTGCTGTGGGCGCTGATCGGTCTGGCCGTGCTGGCTGTTGCGGGGCTCGCCCTGTGGTGGCAGCTCGGCAAGTCCGGCGATCCTGCCGTTGAACAGGTGCAGGTGCCGGCGATCATCGGCGTGTCCGAGGCGGAGGCCCGGACGGAGCTGCAGGCGGCCGGCCTGAACCCGAAGTTCGACCTCAAGCCGTCGAACGATGTGCCCGATGGCCAGGTGTCCGAGGTGTCGCCCGATGTGGGCACGCAGGTGGATCGTGGGTCCACGGTGAGCGTGACTGTCAGTTCGGGCCCGTCGGAGACGAAGGTGCCGGACCTGTCCGGGAAGTCGAAGAGCGAAGCGGAACAGCTGCTGAAGGACGCCGGGCTGACGATGAAGGTCGCCGGCACCGAGGACGTCAAGGACGCGAAGAAGGACACGGTGACCCGGTCCGATCCAGCCGCGGGTGACTCCGTGGAGACGGGCGGCACCGTGCAGGTGTGGCTGGCGTCCGGTCAGGCTGAGGTGCCGAGCGTCGTGGGCCTGTCCCGCGACCAGGCGGAGTCGGCGCTGTCCGATGCAGGGTTCACTGTGGACGTGTCCGAGAAGGAGGATCCGGAGCAGACGCCGGGCACGGTCCTGGAGCAGTCGCCGGAGGCCGGCGAGATGCTGGACTCCGGGTCCACGGTGCGCATCGTCGTGGCGAAGGAGCAGGGCCCGAAGGCGCTGCCGAACGTCACGGGCGCGACCCTGGATGAGGCGCGCAAGAAGCTCTCGGACGCCGGGTTCGGTGTCGAGGTGAAGCAGGAGGCGAGCGATTCGGTGCCGAAGGGCAGGGTGATCCGCACCGAGCCGAAGGCGAACGAGAAGGTGGAGCCGAACTCGACGGTCACGATCATCGTCTCCAGCGGCCCGGAGGAGAAGCCAACGCCGACTCCGACCCCGTCGCCGACTCCGGAGCCGTCGCCGAGCCCGACCGAGACGTCTCCGAAGCCGACGGATTCTCCGAGCCCCACGCAGACCACTGACAACGGCGCATCTGGGAAGAAGGGCAATGGACAGGGCAATGGCAACGGCAAGGGCGGTCCGCCGTCGGACAAGCCCGGGCTCGGCCAGGGCAACGGCAACGGCAACGGCTGATGCGGACGGACGATCCCCGATCTGCTGACGGTGCCGCCGGCCCAGAAGCGGCTGCCGAGCCGCGCGGCGTCGCCGGCCCGGACTCTTCCGCCGACCCCGCCGGCCCGCGCATCCTCGTGGTCGACAACTACGACTCATTCGTGTTCACGATCGTCGGCTACCTGGAGCAGATGGGCGCCGACTGCACCGTTCGCCGCCATGACCACGCGGATCTGGACCCCACCGAGTTCGACGGTGTCCTCATCTCCCCGGGCCCCGGGAACCCGGACACGGCTGGCCGCTCCCTCGAGGTGATCGAGGCCTGTGCCCGCACCGGTACCCCGATGCTGGGGGTGTGCCTGGGCCTGCAGGCGCTGGCGCAGCTGTTCGGAGCGACCGTCGCGCATGCGCCGAATCTGATGCACGGCCGCACCTGCGCGATCACGCACGAGGAACGGAGCGTGTTCGAAGGGCTCGCGTCACCGCTGACTGCGACCCGGTATCACTCGCTCGCGGTTGTGCCGGAGACGCTGCCGGTCTGCCTGGAGGTGACGGCGTCCGCGGAAGACGGCTCCATTCAGGGCATTGCGCACCGGGAGCTGCCGCTGCATGCGGTGCAGTTCCACCCGGAGTCGGTGCTGACGGAGGGCGGCCACCATATGCTGGCCGTGTTCCTGCAGCTCGCCGAGGGCGCCCCCACTGCTGACGCTGCGCGGCGCGCGGAGGGTCTGCGGCCGCTCATCGGCTGAACCCGTCGGCGCCGTGGCCTCAGGCGCGGCCTCAGCTGACCGGCAGCGGCAGCGGCGCACCCACGGTGTTGTCGTTGAACGGCATGTACAGCGCCACGATCGGGAACACCCACATGAACAGGACGGCGACGATCGCCAGCACGAGGACGAGCACGATCAGGGCCTTCACCCACCACGGGCCGGGCAGGGTACGCCAGAGCGGTCCGTACATGTCAGAACACCTTTCCTTCGAGCTCCTGCGGAATGCCCTTCTTGCGGTCCACCCAGTGATCGAACTTCGCGTGCACGATGTAGCGTTCACGCGCGGAGTACATCGGGTGGCAGGCGGTCATGGTCATGAACTGCTCCGTCGGCTCCTCCCCCGGCTTGTTCGGGACGGGGGCGATCACTTCGATCGCGGACGGCATGGTGATCTGATCGCTCGTGACTCGGTAGACGTAGAACGCTTCGGCGGTCTCCACGATGACCGGGTCGCCCTCCTTGAGGCGGGCGATGTCGTGGAGGGGACGGCCGTAGGTGGAGCGGTGACCCGCGATGGAGAAGTTGCCGTTCTCACCGGGGACCGCGGTCTCGCGGTAGTGGCCGTTGCCCTTGACATTCAGCACCTCGGTCATGGAGGTACCCTCGGCGATGGGCGACGACACCTTGTCGAACTTGGGGATGTGGAGGGTGCCCCACACCTGGTTCTCAGCGCCGGGCTTCGCCACCGGCGGCGGGCCGGACTCCGGGGGTGCGATCTTCTGCGGGGGACGGCCCCACATGTCCTCGGAGGCGGCGATGATGTCGGAATGCTCCTGGTCGGCGATGACATCGGTCCACCAGAGCTGCCACACCACGAACAGTCCGAGCAGCACTCCGACGGTGATCATCACCTCGCCGAGGATGCCGACGACGCGCGATGCCCCCGCCCTCATCGGCGTGACGCTTCCTGTGCGCTCGCGCGCTCAGCGCGGGTGCAGAACGGGTGCATGCTGTGCCTTTCGTCTGTGGATGCGTTCGCTACTCTAGTGGGAGTCTCTGCAACAGGAAGGTGAGGCATGGCCAAGGACACGTCCGCGCCGTCGGCGGGGCGCCGCGCAGCCCGCGCGCGCGATGAAGCCGCCGCTCAGAGGGGCGCCCGCGAACTCGGACCGAAGCCATCGCCGCGCTGGCTGGTGCCGGTGGCGATGACGCTGCTGGTGCTCGGTCTTCTGTACATGGTGGTGTACTACGTGTCGGCCGCCCAGTACCCGTTGCCGATCGGTGACTGGAACCTGGCGGTGGGCCTCGGCCTGATCATGCTCGGCGGCGCACTGCTGACGAACTGGCGATGACGATGAGCCCCGCCGAATCCTCCCACCCGTGGACGCGGTTCGTCGCGATCGGCGACTCCTTCACCGAAGGGATCGGGGATGCCGACGAGACAGTCGTCGGCGGTGTGCGCGGCTGGGCCGACCGGGTCGCCGAGCAGCTCACCGCCGGCACCGACGACTTCTCCTACGCGAACCTCGCGATCCGCGGCCGCCTGTACCGGCAGATCATCGACGAGCAGATCGAGCCCGCGATCGACCTGTCCCCGAACCTGGTGAGCTTCTTCGCCGGCGGCAATGACGTGATCCGCCGCGGCGACCCGGATGAGATCGCCGGTCACATCGACGAAGCCGTCGGCCGCCTCGCCACCACCGGTGCGGACATCATCCTGTGGACGGGCCCGGACGTGGGCAGCACCCCCGTGTTCCGCATGATCCGCGGCCGCACCGCCATCTACAACGAGAACATCCGCGCCATCGCGAAGCGGTACAGCACGTTCGTGGTGGACCTGTGGTCCCTGCGCGAACTGACCCGCGAGGACATGTGGGCGCCGGACCGTCTGCACTTCTCCCCGCTCGGGCACCACACCATCGCCCGCGAGGTGCTGAACGTGCTGGGCGTGGACAACGACCTCACGAGCGAGATGCCGGAGGCGGCGCCGCGGAAGGAGTGGCGCGAGGCGCGTCGCGAGGACCTCGTGTGGGCCAAGGAGTTCTTCGGCCCGTGGGTTCTGCGGCGCATCCGTCGGCAGTCCTCCGGTGACGGGATGACGCCGAAGCGCCCCACCGCGAAGCCCGTGTTCGGTGCACCGATGGCCCCCGGCGCGGACACCGGCGAGCTGGATCAGGTGCCGGGCGAGGACTGAACCCGTCGGCCCCGCTCCCGCCGGCGGGGCGAAGGACCCACAGTCCCCACCGCGATGGACACCACATCGTGTTTATAGTGTTCCCAGCTGCGATGAGATCTGCCAGCGCTCGAGCTTGGGCACCGTCCCACGATCGTGACCCTCTCCCCGAAAGAGAAAGCCATCCTCATGACCACAGCATCCCCTGCGCCCGCGCGGCGCACCCGCCCGCGCCTCACCTGGCGCCGACTCCTCTCCATCCTGATCGCCCCGTTCCTGCTGGTCGCCCTCGCGGCCTGCGGTGAGGTCAAGGGCGACATCGAGATCAAGTCGGCCAAGCAGGCGTCGATCGATATGACGATCTCCCTCGACAAACAAGCCGCCTCCACCCTCGGCGTCGGCAATTCGTCCGATGCACTGTGCACCTCGCTGAAGTCCCAGATGGGCATCACCAGCGCTGACTTCGTCAAGGTGTCCCCGAAGGACGACGGCGACCGCATCGGCTGCAACTTCAAGGGCGACGGCGAAGCCGAAGCCAACAACTCCGCCCTGACCGAGGAAGAGGACGGCAAGTACCTCCGCTTCAAGATCGGCGACTCCACCGTCAGCGCCGACGAGTGGGAGCGGGCGATTCAGGACATGGAGCGGATGGGCCTGGACGCCTCCGGCTTCACCACCGACATCACTATCACCATGCCGGGCAAGGTCGTGGAGACCGCCAGCGGCAAGGCGGAGGGCAACAAGGTCCGCATCACCGATCCCAAGGAACTGATGACCAAGGGCATTGATGTGAAGGCAGAGACGAGCAGCTTCCCGTGGATGATCGTGATCATCGTGCTCGCCGTGCTCGCGCTCCTCGCTCTTCTGGCGATCGCCGCGCTGATCTTCTTCTTCCTGTCCCGCAAGAAGAAGAACAAGCCCTCTGCTCCGGCACCGTTCGGCACCCACGCCGCCGGCGGCTCCTCCGGTCCGTTCGGCAACCAGAACAGCCAGCAGGGCTTCAACCAGCAGGGCTTCGGTCAGCAGGGCCAGCCCAGCGCCAACAACCAGCCCAGCCAGCCGAACTTCGGCAACCAGCCGGGTCAGCCGAACTTCGGCGGCCAGCAGCAGGGCTTCGGCTCGCAGCCCGGTCAGCCGGGTCAGCCTGGCCAGCAGGGCTTCGGCGGCCAGGACGGCTTCGGCAACCAGCCCGGCCAGCCCGGCTCCGGATCCCAGAACCCCGGCCCGCAGTGGCAGGGCCCCGGCACCAACTGATCAGACAGCGGTCATCCCGCTCACCTGACGCGGCCCGCCTCCGTTCCATCGGGGGCGGGCCGCTGCCGTGAGTTCCGCGCACAGGGCGCCGCTTCGTCGACTTCGGTCGACGGGGCGGCGCCCTGGCCGTTCCCGCTCCGGTGAAATCGGCCTATAATGGACAATCGTGAGGCTCCCGGTTGGTCGGGAAGCCGGCATCCGTCGGCCCGCGCTCACGGGCCCCGCTCGTCCCTGTCAAGAAGGCCCGCGCTCATGCACCTCTCCTCCCCCGCGCACCCACCCCGCGCCGCCTGGCGTCGTCTCCTCGCTGTGCTCCTGGCACCGCTGCTGCTCCTCACCCTCGCCGCGTGCGGTGAGCTGAAGGGAGAAGTCGATTTCGAGGACGAGTCCACGGTCTCCATCGACCTCACTCTGAAGGTCGACCAGAAGACCGCTGCCGCGATGGCGTTCAACAGAGATTCCGTCGCGGAGTTCTGCGAGGACACCAAAGCCGAAGAACCGAACACACCCGGATTGAGGGTCACCCCCGTCACGTCGGGTGGCGGCTCCGGTTGCCGCATCGAATATGAGGGCAAGCACGACATGATCAAGGAGATGCTGACCGAGGAGGAGAACGGCAAGGCTCTGCGCCTCGTCACGGATGAGGGTCAGCGGATCAGTGAGGACGAGTGGAACGACCTCGTCAAGAATGCACGGGAGCACGGCATCGATCTCGACGATGCGAAGGTCGATGTTGAGATCACCATGCCGGGGAAGGTGCTCTCCAGCGTCAGCGGCGAGATCGACGGCGACACCGTCCGGATCACCAATCTGCACGATCTGCTCACCCAGGGCGTCAACATCAAGTCCGAGGTGAAGAGCGGCTTCCCATGGGGTGCGATCGTCACCACCCTGCTCGTTCTTCTGCTGCTGGCAGCACTGGCCGCGGCGGCGTTCTTCTTCCTCCGCAGGCGCCGCGGGGGTCAGGGGAAGCAGCCGACGGGTTCCCCCGCAGCTCCGGGCCAGGGCGGTGCGCATGCGCCGCACCAGGCTGGAGCAGGTGCAGCCGCGGTCGCTGCACCGCAGCACCCTCAGCACCCTCAGCACCCGCAGGCACCGGGCCAGCCGCAGGCGCAGGCGTACCCTCAGGCTCCGTCAGCTCCGCAGGTTCAGTCGGGCCCGCAGGCTCAGTCGGCACCGCAGGCTCAGTCGGCCGCTCCGGCACCGCAGGCGTCGGGCCAGCAGTACGCGACCGGCCAGCCCTCCGCTGCACCCCAGCAGCCGATGATGCCGGGCCAGCCGCAGGCACCGCAGGCCCCGTCGGCGGCACAGGCACCGTCCGCCTCTCAGGCCCCGTCGGCGGCACAGGCACCGTCCGCCTCTCAGGCCCCGTCGGCCGCTCCGGCGCCGCAGGCTCCCACGGGCCAGCAGCCGCTCGCGCCGAACACCGCGATGCCCCCGCAGCAGCCGCACCGCCCGGGCGACCTGCAGTCTCCGCCGACCCCGCAGCGCCCGCGCCGATGAGACGACGCTCTTTGTGATGTAGGACCCGCCGCCCGGCCTTCGATTGGCATCGACTCACCAACTCGAGTAATGTTGAGAAGGTCGGAAACGGCAAGCGCCCGTAGCTTAACGGATAGAGCACCTGACTACGGATCAGGAGGTTGGGGGTTCGAATCCCTCCGGGCGCGCAGTGCTGAGAAGCCCCGAGATCACCACGATCTCGGGGCTTTTCTCGTTGCCCGTGGCCCCGTCCGTTGCTTCGCAGTGCTCGGAGGGCGCTCGCCGCAGGGGCCCGAAGGCTCGCCGCAACGCAGTCCGAATCTTCGCCGCAACGGCCGAGGAGGATCGGCTGCGCAGTTCGACGGCCCCGCCCAGCCGCAGAATTCGACGGATGTTCGCTATCGAGCCCGAATTCGGCACATCCAGCGAACTCTGCAGCCAGCGCATCGAAGATCTGGGCAGCGCGGCGGCGAGCCGGGGGACCCGGCGGTGTCAGAAACCCAGGGGCCAGAGACCCGACGGGGCCAGAAACGAAAGCGACTTTTTTGCGGATCGGCAGGGTGCTTACCGCAAAAAAGTCGCTTTCGATTGGGATGACCGGGGCCGGCTGGGGACAGCGGCGGGCACCGGCGCGATGACCGGGGCCGGCTGGAGACAGCGGCGGGCGCCGGCGCGATGGCCCGGGGGGGGGCCGGGGATTC